>NZ_MWOM01000006.1:26961-63645 GCF_012931925.1 Acidovorax sp. SRB_24 | reverse complement strand
GCGGTATCGCTGACCTTGAACCACCGCTGCATGAAATGGATGCGCAGTCTGATTTCCGAGCTCGCTTGCGACAGTCGAGCCATGAGGCGCCGCTCTGGCCCCACAGAACAGGGAGCAATTTCCCAACGCTAGGGGTGGCTCGCAGCGGTCAGAGCAGTGCATCTGCCGTGGTGCGGCACCCTGCCTTGGTTGGCCTTCCTTTTCCCGCCCTGCCGCAGGCATGCGCGGGCACGGGGGCGCCGCGCGCCTTGCCGTGTTGCGCTCCATCGCGGTAACGCATCGCCCAACGCTCCAGGGTATGGAACGACAGCGCGGCCAGCGCCGTGGAAATCAGCAGCCCCAGCACCACCACCACGGGCCAGGCATGGTCCGCGCGCAGGTAGCGCACGACAGGGTAGTGCCAGAGATAGATGCCATACGACAGCGTGCCCAGCTTGACCAGGGCCGGCGCGCTCAGCATGTCGTACACCAGGCCGGAGCGCTGCTGCACGGCCACCAGCAAGACGACGGCGGCCATCTCGACCACCGTGATGCCCCACACCATGGCGCTCTGGTTGTCCCAGTCCAGCGCCATCAGCAGCGGAATGGCCAGCGGCAGCCACATGGCGTAGTGCATGCGCGCGCGCAGCTGCGGGACAAAGCCTGGCCTTTCGATCGCCAGCGCCGCGAGCAGGCTGCCCATGAGCAAGCCCGAAACGCGGGTGTCAAAGCGGAAGAAAATTTCGTAGAACTGCTGGCCCTGCACCACCCAGAACACGCGCCACAGCCAGGCCAGCAGGCACAGCAAGGCGATCGGGCGCCACACCGCCCCGGGCTGGGCCGAGCGCAACAGCAGCACCAGCAGCGGGGGCCAGACCAGGTAGAAATGCTCTTCCACCGACAGCGACCATATGTGCAGCAAGGTGCCGGGGCTGTCAAAAAAGGCGATCCCGTAGTCGGCCAGGTACAGGAGCGACACCAGGGCGTCCTGGTGGATGTCGTCCAGCTCCGGCCACAACAGCGGCGCCACCACGCAGTAGGTGGCCAGAAACAGGGCCAGCGCCGGCATCAGGCGAAAGAAGCGGCGCCGGTAAAAACGCCAGTACTGGATCCGCCCCTGAGACCGGTATTCGAGCAGCAGCAGCGAAGTGATCAGAAATCCGCTGAGCACGAAAAACAGGTCGACCCCCAAAAATGCCCCCTCGAACAAGGGCACATGCGCGTGCGACAGCAGCACCAGCACGATCGCCACACCGCGCATCCCGTCGAGGGCGGGGTTGTAACCGAGCTTGAACTCTTTCAATACCAAATCTGCAAACCTTTCCGGGTCCATTGCGTGTATGGCAGACCCGCCAGAACCAGGGTTTACACCCATGGTCGCGGTGCATTCTAGGGTCGTGGCACGCGGCAGCGTTCCAGGCCACGCCTGAGAATCCGCCAATGCGCCTGCGAACGCTGCCGCGCTGGCGCGCGCCATTGCATGGCGTAAGCAAGCGTACGATCTCCTGTGGTGCGCCAGGCAGGGCCAGGCGTGCGCCACGCAGGCTGTGCATGCGGGCACGCGCCGCAGGGTGTATCGGATGCAAGGAACTGCGACGCCGCCATGCAGCGGCGGTTTTTTCGCCGAGACATGGCTCTGGCCCCAGCCTTGGCCGACCCAGGCAATTCGCCATGGCGTGGCCAATATGGTGTGATGTGCAATTCAAAGATCAGAGACCCGCATGAAAAGCATGGACGTTCGCTCTCGCAGCTTCGCGGTCGCGGTGGGCCTGGTGTGGCTGCTCATCGTGTATGGCTCGCTATACCCCTTCCAGTGGGACTTCGCCGCGCCGCAGGCCTTCATCTGGAGCGGCCGCATTGGCTTGGTGGACCTGATCGAAAACATCCTTTTGTTTTTGCCGCTGGGGGCGCTGCTGGGCTGGGCCGCCCAATGGCGTCTCCGCCGCTGGTGGTTTTTCGCCGGCTGGTTCGGGGTGGCGCTGGTGGTGGCAGGCACGCTGCAATGGCTGCAGAAGTACCTGCCGCGCACCCCGGCCTTGTCGGACGTTCTCTTCAATATGGTGGGCTATGTCCTGGGCTGGGGCGCGGGCTGCGTTGCGCGCTGGCGTGTGGGGCACCTGCTGGTCCGGCACCAGGGTTGGGCCGGTGCAGACCGGTTCGCTCTGGTGCTGATCGCGCTGTGGTGGCTGGCCGAGCTGTATCCGCTCATCCCGACGTTCGATGTCTCTTCGGTGGCGCAGAACGTCAAGTCGCTGTGGCAACTGGACCTGTGGCAGCCGCGGCGCATGCTGCTGCATGCCGGCATGGCGGTGATCGGCCTGTCGGCCGTCGCGCACCTGGCGCGCACCGCACAGCTCGCGCACCGCGCGCGCGCCGTGGCCGGGGTCGCCGCAGCGGCGGTGCTGGCAGGCAAGTTCGTGGTCGTGGACCAGTCACCGGGCATGGCGGTGGTGCTGGGGATTGCCGGTGGCTGGCTTTTGTGGCGCTGGATGGATGCGTGGCCTCCCGGGCCGCGGTGGGCCGCGACCGCCTGGGTGGCCTTGGCCACCTACCTGCTCGACGCGATCTGGCCCTGGGCGTGGCGCACGCCGCCGGCCGACATGGCCTGGATGCCGTTTGCGTCGTCGCTGTCGACGTGGGTGCAGTCAGCGATCTCGGCGCGCGCGTTTGAATGCCTGTGCTTTGGCGGGATCCTCTGGAGCACGGTCCGCAACGGCGCCTTGCTCGGGGGCATGACCGTCTGCACGGCGGTGCTCGCCTTCGCATGCGAATGGACGCAGCGCTATTTGCCGACACGGACCGCTGAAATCACTTCGGTCGTGCTGGCGATCGGCATGGGCTGGCTGCTGTCCGCCTGCACCGCGGCGCGCCCGGTCCACGCCCAGCGGCTGCGCGAGCGCAGTGCCTAAAAGGCCGCTTCGCTGAGCGCGGCGCAGGTCATGTCGCGGCGGTTCACCACGTCCAGCCAGGCCGTGATCTTGGGCAACTCGTAATGGTAAAAATAGCGTGCAGCGCCCACCCTGCCTTCGCTTGAAGCTATTGAAAGCGTAGCATCCGCGCGCAGCGTGGCCAGCGCCACGTCGAGCCAGATCCAGGCCAGCACGGTGTGGCCGAAGGCCTGCATGTAGGGCACGGCATTGGCCAGGGCCTCGGCGGGGTTGCCAGTGGCCCAGGCGGCCTGCGTGGCGGCGCCCACCTGCTGCAAGGCGCCGCCGAGCTGCGCCGCGTACGCTGCCAGCTCGGGCACGGCGGCGGCCTGCGCCATCGTGGCCTGCATGCGCGCGGCCAGCAGTTGCAGGCCCCGGCCGCCCTCCATCAGCACCTTGCGGCCCAGCAGGTCGGCGGCCTGGATGCCGTGCGTGCCCTCGTGGATCATGTTCAGGCGGTTGTCGCGCCAATACTGCTCAACCGGAAAGTCGCGCGTGTAGCCATAGCCGCCGTGGACCTGGATGGCCAGCGAATTGGCCTCCAGGCAGAACTCGCTGGGCCAGCTTTTGGCAATCGGCGTGAGCACTTCGAGCAGCAAGCGCGCTTCGTCGGCGGCCTCGGGCTCGCCGGTGTGCTGCTCGTCCACCAGGCGCGCGCAGTACAGGTTGAGCGCCAGCGCGCCCTCGCCATAGCTCTTCTGCGCCAGCAGCATGCGGCGCACATCGGCGTGTTCGATGATGCGCACCTGCGGCTGCGCGGCGTCCTTGCCGCCGGCGCCCATGGGGCGGCCCTGCGGGCGGTTCTTGGCGTAGTCGAGGCTGGCGTAGTAGCCCGCCAGGCCCAGCATGGTGGCCGCCATGCCGATGCCGATGCGCGCCTCGTTCATCATGTGGAACATGCAGGCGAGGCCCCTGCCGGCCTCGCCCACCAAATAGCCCACGGCCCCCGCCCTGCCCTGCACCGGGTACTTGCCTTCGCCGAAGTTGAGCAGCGTGTTGGTGGTGCCGCGCCAGCCCAGCTTGTGGTTGAGGCCCGCCAGCGCCACGTCGTTGCGCACGCCGGTCAGGTGGCCCTCGGCATCGACCAGCTTCTTGGGCACGATGAACAGCGAGATGCCGCGCGTGCCCGGCACCAGCTTGCCGTCGGGCCCCGGAATCTTGGCCAGCACAAGGTGGACGATGTTCTCGGACAGCTCGTGCTCGCCCGACGAAATCCACATCTTGTGGCCCGTGATGCGGTAGCGCGGGCCCAAGGGATCGGCTTCAAAGCCTTCCCCATCGGGCACAGCGCGCGTGGCCACGTCGCTCAAGCTCGAGCCCGCCTGCGGCTCGGAGAGGCACATGGTGCCCGAGAAGCGCCCCGAGAACTCGTTGAGCGCGAACACCTTCTTCTGCAGCGGCGTGCCATGCACCATGAGCAGGTTGGCGTTGCCCACGCTCAGCAGGCTGGAGCTGATGCTGATCGAGGCCAGCGCGAAGAAGGCATTGGCCGCCGCGTCCACCGTGTAGGGCAGCTGCATGCCGCCGATGTCATAGTCCTGCGCAGCGCTGAGCATGCCCGACGCGGCGTAGGCGTCGTAGGCGTCTTTCGTTGCCTGTGGCAGCGTGACATGCTCGCCGTCGAACTGCGGCTCCTGCATGTCGACCGTGCGGTTGAACGGCGCGTACTTCTCGCGCGCGATGCGCTCGCAGGTGTCGAGCACGGCATCGAAGGTCTCGCGCGAGTGGTCGGCAAAGCGCTCGCGCTCTTGCAGTTTCTCGGCCTGCAGCCACTGATAGAGCAGGAATTCAAGGGTGGGACGCAAGCGCATGGGGTTTCAGCAAAAATTGGCCTAAACGCTTGTGCAGCAAGCGCCTTAAGCTATCAAATGAGGAGTAACAAAGCGGGGTTGCACCATGGCCTGGCCTGCCCGTGAAAGCTGTCAGCGCGCTGGGCCCGGCGACGGCGGTGTTTCGGCACTGCCGCGCGGCGGCAGCGCGGCAATCGTGCCCTGCGCCATGGCGCAGAGCGTTTCCACGCCGTCCTGCAGCACGAACACGTCGCAGCGGCACACGGCCTGGCTGCGGCTCTGGTGCACGGCTTCGGCGCGCGCGATCAGCCGCTCGCCCACGGCGGGGCGCAGGTAGTTGATCTTGAACTCGGAGGTCACCACCGGCACCCGCAGCGCCGTGCCACCCGCGTAGGTGAGCGCGTTGTCGGCCATGTAGCTGAGCACCCCACCATGCGCGAAGCCATCCTGCTGGCGCAGTTGCGCGGTCAGGGGCAGGTGCAGTTCGCACCACCCGGGGGCCAGGGCGTGCAGTTCGGCGCCGATCAGCACGCTGAAAGGCTGCGCCGCCAGCACTTCCCGGCCCATGGCCAGGAAGACCTCGGGCGTGACCGGGGCTTCCGGCCGGTCGTCGGCGTGGGGCGCGGCGTGCCTGCCCATGACTACAGCACCTCGAAGATGCCGGCCGCGCCCATGCCGCCGCCGATGCACATGGTCACGCAGACTTTCTTTGCACCTCGACGCTTGCCTTCGATGAGCGCGTGGCCCGTCAGGCGCTGGCCGCTCACGCCGTAGGGGTGGCCCAGGGCGATGGCGCCGCCGTTGACGTTCAGGCGGTCGGCCGGGATGCCGAGCTTGTCGCGGCAGTACAGCACCTGCACGGCAAAGGCTTCGTTGAGTTCCCACAGGTCGATGTCCTGCACCGTGAGGCCCAATTTTTTCAGCACCTTGGGCACGGCGAACACGAGACCGATGCCCATTTCGTCGGGCTCGCAGCCGGCCACGGCAAAGCCGAGGAAACGGCCGAGGGGTTGGAGGCCTTTTTTGCTGGCGTAGTCTTCGCTGGTCAGCACGCAGGCGCCGGCGCCGTCGCTGAACTGGCTGGCGTTGCCGGCCGAGATCAGTCCGCCCGGCAGCGCCGAGCGCAGGCCGTGGATGCCTTCAAAAGTCGTGCCTTCGCGCGTGCCTTCGTCGCGGCTGACGGTGACTTTCTTGGTTGTCAGGCCCATCACCTTGTCGGCCACGCCCATGGTCACTTCGATGGGGGCGATTTCGGCATCGAACAGGCCGGCGGCCTGGGCGGCGCAGGCCTTCTGCTGGCTCGCGGCGCCGTATTCGTCCATGGCGTCGCGGCCGATGCCGTAGCGCTTGGCGACCTGTTCGGCAGTCTGCAGCATGCTCCAGTAGATCTCGGGCTTGGCCTTGGCCAGCTGCAGATCCTGCAGCATGTGGGTGTTCATTTCCTGCTGCACGCAGGAGATGCTTTCCACGCCGCCGGCGACGAACACATCGGCCTCGCCGGCAATGATGCGCTGCGCCGCCATGGCAATGGTCTGCAGGCCCGACGAGCAAAAGCGGTTGACGGTGGCGCCCGACACGGTGATGGGCAGGCCGGCACGCAAGGCGATCTGGCGCGCGATGTTGGCACCCGTGGCGCCTTCGGGCGTGGCGCAGCCCATGAGCACGTCGTCGACATCGGCCGGTTCCACGCCGGCGCGCTGCACGGCGTACTGCACGGCGTGGCCGCCGAGCGTGGCGCCGTGCGTCATGTTGAAGGAGCCCTTCCAGCTCTTGGCAAGCGGCGTGCGGGCGGTGGAAACAATCACTGCGGAGGTCATGGGGAATCCTTTCGGGGGTGGGCGCCCCGCTGGCGGGCCCAGCGGCCTGCGCGTGCGGGTGGGTGCACATCGATCAGTTGAAGGTTTTGCCTTCGGCCGCGAGCCGGGCCAGCAGCGGCGCGGGCTGCCAGAACTTCGCGTCGTCGAGCGGGTTCTGCGCAAAGCGCTTCATGGCCTGCACCACGTTGAACAGGCCGACCTCGTTGGCGTAGTTCAGCGGGCCGCCGCGGTAGATGGGGAAGCCGTAGCCAAAGATGTAGACCACGTCGATGTCGCTGGCCTTGTTGGCAATGCCCTCTTCCAGGATGTGCGCGGCCTCGTTGACCAGGCTAAACACCAGGCGCTGCACGATCTCCTCGTCGGAAATCTTGCGCGGCGTGATGCCGAGCGCGGCGCGGTGGTCCTCGATCATCTTCACGACTTCGGCGTTCGGAATGGCATCGCGCTTGCCGGGCAGGTAGTCGTACCAGCCAGCGCCGGTTTTCTGGCCAAAGCGGCCCTTCTCGCACAGCAGGTCGGCGGTCTTGCTGTACTTCATGTCAGGCTTTTCCTGGTAGCGGCGCTTGCGGATGGCCCAGCCGATGTCGTTGCCGGCCAGGTCGCCCATGCGGAACGGTCCCATGGCCATGCCGAACTTTTCCATCGCCTTGTCGACCTGCTCGGGGGTGCAGCCTTCGTCGAGCAGGAAACCGCCCTGGCGGCCGTACTGCTCGATCATGCGGTTGCCGATGAAGCCGTCGCACACGCCCGAGACCACCGCCGTCTTCTTGATCTTCTTGGCCATCGCCATGACGGTGGCGAGCACGTCCTTGGCGGTCTTCTCGCCGCGCACCACTTCGAGCAGCTTCATTACGTTGGCCGGGCTGAAGAAGTGCAGCCCGACCACGTCCTGCGGGCGCTTCGTGAAGCCGGCGATCTTGTCCACGTCGAGCGTGGAGGTGTTGGAGGCGAGGATGGCGCCGGGCTTCATGACCGCGTCAAGCTGTTGGAACACGGCCTCCTTCACACCAAGCTCTTCGAACACGGCCTCGATCACGAGGTCCGCGTCCTTCAGGTCGGCATAGTCGAGCGTGGTGGACAGCAGGGCCATGCGCTGCTCGTATTTGTCCTGCTTGAGTTTGCCCTTCTTGACCTGGGCTTCGTAGTTCTTGCGCATGGTGGCGAGGCCCCGGTCCAGCGCTTCCTGCTTCATCTCCAGCATCTTCACGGGGATGCCGGCATTCAGGAAGTTCATGGCGATGCCGCCGCCCATGGTGCCGGCGCCGATCACGGCCACGCTCTGAATGCTGCGCTGGGGCGTGTCGGCGGGCACATCGGGAATCTTCGACGCCGCACGTTCAGCCAGGAACAGGTGGCGCAGCGCCCGCGATTCGCTCGTCCACATCAGGTTGATGAACAGTTCGCGCTCATACGCCAGGCCATCGGCAAACTTGCGCTTGGTGGCCGCCTCGACGGCGTCCACGCACTTGAGTGGCGCCGGGTAGTCCTTGGCCATGCCCTTGAGCATGTTGCGCGCGAACTGGAAATACGCGTCGCCCTCGGGGTGCTTGCACGGCAGGTTGCGCACCAGGGGCAGCGGACGCACGGCGGCCACGCTCTGCGCGAACGCCAGCGCCTCGGCAGCCAGCGCCTCGGGCGAAGGGGCCATCTTGTCGAACAGCTTCTGGCCAGGCATGGCGCCGATCAGCTCGCTCTTGACGGCTTCGCCGCTGACGATCATGTTCAGCGCCGCTTCGACGCCCACCACGCGCGGCAGGCGCTGCGTGCCGCCGGCGCCCGGCAGGATGCCCAGCTTGACCTCGGGCAGCGCCACGCTGCAACCGGGCGCGGCCAGCCGATAGTGGCAACCGAGGGCCAGTTCCAGGCCGCCGCCCATGCACACGCTGTGGATCGCGGCCACGACCGGCTTGGTGGCGTTCTCGATGGCGGCAATCACGGCGTGCAGGTTGGGTTGCTGCAGCGCCTTGTCGGTGCCGAATTCCTTGATGTCGGCGCCGCCCGAGAAGGCCTTGCCCGCACCGGTGATGACGATGGCCGCCACCGCGGCATCGGCCTGCGCACGGTCCAGACCGTCCACGATGCCCTGGCGGGTCGACAGACCCAAACCGTTGACGGGCGGGTTGGCCAGGGTGATCACGGCAACGTCGCCGTGGACTTGGTATTCAGCGGTCATGCTGGTGTTCCTCGCGTATTGATAAAAGAACGGTCGTGCGTTTTTGATTGTAGGGAGTTTGGTCCGCCCTGGCCTTGCCGCTTTGTCCCACCCGGGACAACTGCTCAAACCTCCAGCCACTCCTTGCGCACGGCGTCGTTGGCGCGCAGGCCGTCGGGCGTTCCATCAAAGACGATGCTGCCGTGGCCCATGACCAGCGCGCGGTCGGACACCTTCATGGCGATGGTGAGTTTTTGCTCGATCAGCAGCACCGAGATGCCGCGCGCCTTGATCGCCTGCAGGTACTGGCCGACCAGTTCGACTATTTTTGGTGCCAGGCCCTCGGTGGGCTCGTCGATGATGATCAGGTCCGGGTCGCCCATGAGCGTGCGGCACAGCGTCAGCATCTGCTGCTCGCCGCCCGACATGACGCCGGCCTCGGTGTGCTGGCGTTCCTTGAGGCGCGGGAACATGGCATACATGTCATCGAATGACCAGCGGCTGCCCTTGCCATTGCCCTTTTGGCCCAGCAGCAGGTTCTGGTGCACCGTGAGGTGGGGGAACACGTCGCGGCTCTCGGGCACATAGCCCAGGCCCGCATGGGCGATTTCGTAGGCCTTGCGTCCCGTGAGCGGCTGGCCCTTCCATTCGATGGTGCCCTCCCAGTCCACGAGGCCCATGATCGCCTTGGCCGTGGTCGAGCGGCCCGACCCATTGCGCCCGAGCAGCGCCACGATTTCGCCCGGTTGTACGCTGAAGCCCACGCCATGCAGCACATGGCTTTTGCCGTAGTAGGCGTGGAGGTCGTGGATGTGCAGCATGTCAGTGGCCCTCCGGCTGCTCGTCGGCCACGGCCGAGCCGAGGTAGGCCTCTTGCACGCGCGGGTTGGCGCGCACCTTCTCAGGGGTGTCGAAGGCGATGACCTCGCCGTACACCACCACCGCGATCTTGTCGGCCAATCCAAAGACCACCCCCATGTCGTGCTCGACCGTGAGCAGCGTGCGGCCCTCGGTCACCTGCTTGATCAGCTGGATGAAGCGCGTGGTCTCGCTGCGGCTCATGCCGGCGGTGGGCTCGTCGAGCAGGATGACGTTGGCGCCGCCGGCGATGGTGATGCCGATCTCGAGCGCGCGCTGTTCGGCATAGGTCAGGTTGACGGCCAGCACGTCGCGCTTCTTGTCCAGGTGGATCTGCTCCATGAGCTGCTGCGCACGCGCGTTGGCGTCGTGCAGGCCCGCAAGCAAACGCAGGAACGTGTACTTGTAGCCCAGGCTCCAGAGCACGCCGCAGCGCAGGTTCTCGAACACGCTGAGCTTGGGAAAGATGTTCGTGATCTGGAAGCTGCGCGACAGGCCGAGCCGGTTGATCTCGAACGGCTTCTTGCCGTCGATGCGCTGGCCGTTGAGCAGCACCTGCCCGCTGGTCGGCGCAAAGCGCCCGCTGATGAGGTTGAACAGCGTGGATTTGCCCGCGCCATTGGGGCCGATGATGGCCACCCGCTCGCCCGGCCGAACCGCCAGGTCCGCGCCGCGGATGATTTCTGTCTTGCCGAAGCTCTTGCGCAGGTCGCGCAGCTCCAGGGCAAAGGGTGCGTGGTCTGCCATGGTTTACAGCGCCTCCCCACGCTGGATCGCATGCTCTATTTCTTCCTGGATGCGGCTCCACTGGCGCACGAACCGGCGCCGGCACCATTCGAACATGGCCAGGCCCACGAGCAGCACGGCACCTGCGCCCAACCAGCTAGTCCACGCCGTGGCATCGATCGTTACCCCCAGAAACCGCAGCTCTGGCCCCATCGCCGCGTTGAGTTGCAGGTGGTAGGTCATCTCGACCATGCAGGCCGCGCCGAGCACCGCCACCAGCGCCGTTGCGGCCAACGCCAGATAGGTCATGGCGAGACGCCCCAGCTTCCCGTAGCGGGCCACGCGCAAATTCATCATGATCAGGCTGGCAATGCCCCCGGGCGCATACATCACCATGAACAGGAAAACCAGGCCCAGGTACAGCAGCCAGGCCTTGGACAGCTCGGACAGCAGCACCGAGGCCAACACCAGCAGCACCGCGCCGATGATCGGCCCGAAGAAGAACGTCGCACCGCCGAGGAAGGTGAAGAGCAGGTAGCCGCCCGAGCGCACCACACCCACGCTGTCGGCGCCGGTCACGATCTCGAAGTTGATCGCGGCGAGGCCGCCGCCAATGCCGGCAAAAAAGCCCGCGATGATGAAGGCGAAGTAGCGCACGCGCTGCGTGTTGTAGCCAATGAACTCGACGCGCTCGGGGTTGTCGCGCACGGCGTTGAGGATGCGGCCCAGGGGCGTTCCCGTGAAGGCGAACATGGCGGCGGTGCAGACGAAGCAGTACGCCGCGATCAGGTAATACACCTGGATCGCCGGGCCGAAGCTGATGCCCAGGAACCCTTTGCCGTAGACGCGGTCGGTGGTGATGCCGCCCTCGCCGCCGAAGAACTCGGGGAACATCAGCGCCATCGAGGCCACCAGTTCGCCAATGCCGAGCGTGATCATCGCGAACGTCGTGCCCGACTTCTTGGTGGTCACGAAGCCCAACAGCACCGCAAACAGCATGCCTGCCAAGCCGCCGACGAGCGGGATCAGCACCAGCGGTATCGGCAGCGTGCCCTTGCCCGCCAGGTTCATGGCGTGGATGGCGATGAACGAGCCCAGGCCGGTGTAGACCGCATGGCCGAAGCTCAGCATGCCGCCCTGGCCCAGCAGGATGTTGTAGCTCAGGCAGATGATGATGAGGTAGCCCATCTGCGAGAGCATGGTCAGGGCCAGGCTGCTCGTGAACAGCAGGGGCGAGACGATGAGCAGCAGCGCAAACAGCGTCCAGACGACAAATCGGCCCACGTTCCAGGGCCGGAAACGGTAGGCGGGCACGGCGCGCGGATCAGAGGGTGTGGATGGGGTCATGGCATCAGTCCTCCCGGGTGCCCAGCAGGCCCTTGGGGCGGAAGATCAGGATCAGCACAAGGAACAGGTACGGCAGGATGGGTGCCACCTGCGACACCGTGAGCTTAAGCAGCGGCCAGCCAAAAGTGCTCTCGGACACCGCCACGCCCAGCCCCTGCAGCGCCTGCGCGAGCGAATAGTCGATCGCCACGGCGAAGGTCTGCAGCAGCCCGATCAGCAGCGAAGCGAGGAACGCCCCGGCCAGCGACCCCATGCCGCCCACCACCACCACGACGAAAATGATGGAGCCGACCGAGCCCGCCATGGCCGGTTCGGTGACATAGGTGTTTCCGCCAATCACACCGGCCAAGCCCGCCAGCGCGCAGCCCCCGCCGAACACCAGCATGAATACGCGCGGCACGTTGTGGCCGAGCGCCTGCACCATCTCCGGGTGCTTGAGCGCCGCCTGGATCACCAGGCCGATGCGCGTGCGCGTGAGCAGCAGCCACACCGACAGCAGCATCAAGAGCGCCACCAGCATGATGAAGGAGCGCGACTTGGGAAATTGCGTCCCATACAGCGTGAACAGCGGCCCCTGCAGCTGCGTGGGCAGGCCGTAGGGCACGGTGGAGCGCCCCCACACCAGCTGCACCAGTTCCAGGATCAGGTACGACAGGCCGAACGTGACGAGCAGTTCGGGCACATGGCCGAATTTGTGCACGCGGCGCAGGCTGTAGCGCTCGAACAGCGCGCCCAGCACGCCCACGGCCAGCGGCGCCAGCACCAGCGCCGGCCAGAAGCCGACGACGCTGGAAATGGTATAGGCCAGGTAGGCCCCGAGCATGTAGAAACTGGTGTGCGCGAAATTGAGCACGCCCATCATGCTGAAGATCAGCGTGAGGCCCGAACTCAGCATGAAAAGCAGCAACCCATAGCTGACGCCATTGAGCAGCGAGATCACGAAAAACTCTGGATTCATCGAAAAGCTTCGTCACAGGGGTAAAAAAAAGGCCCGAGGGGTGTCGGGCCTCGTGCGAGCGCAGCGCGCTCAGGAAGGGCGCTTCATCTGGCAGGACGTGGGCGTGCTGGCCACGTAGGGCTCGAAATACTTCACTGGCGCCAGCGTGTAGCCGGTGTTCTCGGGCGAGTAAGGGTATTTGGCGCTGGCCTTCTCCCACTTGGTGATGTACAGACCCTGCTGCAGCTGGTGGTCGGCCTTGCGCATTTCCACATCGCCGTTGTAGCTCTTGAACTTCATGCCCTCGAGCGTCGCTGCCACCCTGGCGGGGTCGGTGGACTTGGCGCGCACAAAGGCCTCGACCAGCGCGTCATACACCGTCTGTATGTCGGTGGTGTAGAGGTCATCGTTGAACTTGGCCTTGTATTGCGCGGCCAGCTTGCCGATGTCGCCACCCATGTTGTAGTGCCCATAACCCACCTGATAGACCTTGCCGTCCGATGCCGCGCCCATGGCGGTCGGCGTGCCGGTAGTCACCGCGTAGTAGGTATAGAACTTGACATTGTTCAGGCCCGAGTCGTTGGCTGCCTTGATCAGCAGCGCCAGATCGGAGCCCCAGTTGCCGGTGATCACGGTGTCGGCGCCCGACTGCTTGATCTTGGCGATGTAAGGCGCGAAGTCGCGCACCTGCGCCAGCGGGTGCAGGTCGTCGCCGACGACCTGCACGTCGGGGCGCTTGTGCTTGAGCATGTCCTTGGCGAACTTCGAGACCTGCTGGCCGTGCGAATAGTTCTGGTTGATCAGGTAGACCTTCTTGACCTCCGGCAAATCCTTCATGTAGGTGGTGAGCGCTTCCATCTTCATCGAGGTGTCGGCGTCGAAGCGGAAGTGCCAGTAACTGCACTTGCTGTTGGTCAGGTCGGGGTCCACGGCGGCGTAGTTGAGGTAGACCACCTCCTTGCCGGGGTTGCGCGCATTGTGCTTTTCCAGCGCGTCGATGATCGCCAGCGCCGGGCCGGAGCCGTTGCCCTGCACCACATAGCGCGCGCCCTGGTCCATGGCCGAGCGCAAGGCGCTGGTGGTTTCCTGGGGGCTGAGCTTGTTGTCGATGCCGATGATTTCGAATTTCACCCCGGCCGCGTTTTTCTTGTTGACCTCTTCCGCCAGGAACTGAAAGCTCTTGAGCTGGTTGGTGCCCACAGCGGCCATGAGACCTGAGAGGGGATCAAGCCAGGCAATCTTCACGGTCTCGCCCTTTTGGGCAAAAACGCCTCCCGCGCTCGCCAACATGATGGATGCCGCTACTGCCTTGATAGCAAATCTCATTGTCAGATCTCCTGGTGAATCAACAAAAGGCAGCGTACCGTGCCGTGCCGAGTGCGCCGCTCAGGGAATGCCCCTAGCCGCTATCGCCCGCGCGACTGCCTGCTGCGCCCGCCCGGGCGCAGCAGGCCGAGGCCTCACACGCCTGGCAGTTGGTAGTCCTTGAGCACTTCGCGCAGCTTGACCTTGAGCATCTTGCCCGTGGCGCCCAACGGAATCGCATCGACGAACACCACGTCGTCCGGAATCTGCCATTTAGCGGTCTTGCCCTCGTAGAACTGGAGCAGCTCCTCGCGCGTGGCCTGCATGCCGGGCTTGAGCGTCACCGCCACGATGGGGCGCTCATCCCACTTGGGGTGCGGCATGCCGATGCATGCAGCCATGGCGATGGCCGGGTGGCCCATGGCGATGTTCTCGATGTCGATCGAGCTGATCCACTCACCGCCCGACTTGATCACGTCCTTGCTGCGGTCGGTGATCTGCATGAAGCCATCGGCGTCGATGGTCGCCACGTCACCGGTCGGAAACCAGTTGCGGCCCTGCGCGTCGGGCATCAGCGGGCTGTCACCTTGGTAATAGGTGTCCAGGATCCATGGTCCCCGCACCAGCAGGTCCCCATAGGTCTTGCCATCCCAGGGCAGTTCCTTGCCGTTGCCATCGACGATCTTCATGTCCACGCCATAGATGGCACGCCCCTGCTTTTGCAGGATCTTCATCTGCTCGTCCTTGGGCAGGGACAGGTGTTTGTTCTTGAGCGTGCACAGCGTGCCCAGCGGACTCATCTCGGTCATGCCCCAGGCGTGCAGCACTTCGACGCCATAGTCGTCCTGGAAGGCGGTGATCATGGCCGGCGGGCAGGCCGAACCACCGATCACCGTGCGCTTGAGGGTGGAGAACTTCAGACCCGTGGGCTTGAGGTGGGAGAGCAGCATCTGCCACACGGTGGGCACGCCAGCGGCATAGGTCACCCCCTCGGCCTCCATCAGTTCGTAGATCGACTTGCCGTCCATGGCCGGGCCCGGAAACACCAGCTTGCAGCCCGTGAGCGCCGCCGAATACGGAATGCCCCAGGCATTGACGTGGAACATGGGCACCACGGGCAGTACGGAGTCGCGCGCCGACAGGCACATCACATCGGGCAGGGCCGCCGCATAGGCGTGCAGCGTGGTCGAGCGGTGGCTGTAGAGCGCCGCCTTCGGATCGCCCGTGGTGCCGCTGGTGTAGCACATGCTCGACGCGGTGTTCTCGTCGAACTGCGGCCACACGTAGTCGCTTGGGTGCCCGCCGATCCACTCTTCGTAGCTCGCCAGGCCGGGAATGCCGCTGTCCTGCGGCAGCCGGTCGGCATCGCACAGCGCCACCCATTTTTTCACCGTGGGGCATTTGGCGTGCACGGCCTGCACCAGCGGCAGGAAGCTCAGGTCAAAGCACAGCACCCGGTCTTCGGCGTGGTTCATGATCCAGGCGATCTGGTCGGGGTGCAGGCGCGGGTTGATGGTGTGCAGCACGCGGCCCGAGCCGCTCACGCCAAAGTACATCTCCAGGTGGCGGTAGCCGTTCCAGGCCAAGGAGGCCACGCGGTCGCTGAACTGCAGCTGCAGCGCATCGAGCGCATTGGCCAGGCGCCGCGAGCGCGCCGCCAGGTCGCGGTAGGTGTAGCGGTGGATGTCGCCCTCGACGCGGCGCGAGACGATCTCGCCGTCGCCGTGGTGGCGTTCTGCAAACTCGATCAAAGACGAAATCAGCAGCGGCTGATCCTGCATCAAACCCAACATAGGTGCTCCTTGAATAATTGGTCGCTACAACAAACGCCGTCCCAGCGTTTTTGCCAGGCCACAGCCGTGCTGGCGTGCGCCGCAAGCGTGTGCATTGTGGCCCCTGAAACCCCCTCCCCGCGAGACCGCTTGGCCCTGCAGGAACTGGGCCTTGTCGTCTGCGGGACAATGTTCCGATGACACAGCTTGCCGACCGCACGACCACCCTGGATGCGGGGTTGACCTGGAACAACGCCTTTGCCGGGCTGGGGCCCGAGTTCTTCACGCGCCTGTCGCCCACGCCGTTGCCGGCGCCGCACTGGGTGGGCCGCAGCGACGCCGCGGCCCACGCGCTGGGCCTGGACCCGGAGTGGTTCCAATCCGACGCGGCGCTGCAGGTGTTTGCCGGCAACCGCACGCTGCAGGGCAGCGACCCGCTGGCCAGCGTCTACAGCGGCCACCAGTTCGGCGTCTGGGCCGGGCAGCTTGGCGATGGGCGCGCCATCCTGCTGGGCGAAACGGCCGCCGGCCTGGAGGTTCAACTCAAAGGCAGTGGCATGACGCCGTATTCGCGCATGGGCGATGGGCGCGCCGTGCTGCGTTCGAGCATCCGCGAATTCCTGTGCAGCGAAGCCATGCACGCGCTCGGCATTCCCACCACGCGCGCGCTGTGCGTGGTCGGCTCGCCCCAGCCCGTGCGGCGCGAAACCACCGAGACCGCGGCGGTGGTCACGCGCACCGCGCCCACCTTCATCCGGTTTGGGCATTTCGAACACTTTGCGTCGCGCAACCTGCTCGGGCCGCTGCGCGCGCTGGCCGACCATGTGATCGACCGCCATTACCCCGAATGCCGCGACACACCGCACTACGGCGGCAACGCCTACGCTGCGCTGCTCCAGGCCGTGACCGAGCGCACGGCGGACCTGGCAGCGCACTGGCAGGCCGTGGGGTTTTGCCATGGCGTGCTCAACACCGACAACATGAGCATCCTGGGCCTGACCATCGACTATGGCCCGTTCCAGTTCCTCGACGCCTTTGAGCCCAACCACGTCTGCAACCACAGCGACACCCAGGGCCGCTACGCCTTCAACCGCCAGCCCAACGTCGTCTACTGGAACCTGTTCTGCCTGGGCCAGGCGCTGCAGCCGCTGATTGGCGAGCCCGAAGTCGTGGTGGCGGCGTTGGAGCCCTACAAGACGCGCTTTCCGGCCGAGCTGATGGCACGCCTGCGCGCCAAACTCGGGCTGCGCCAGGCCACGGAGGGCGACGGCGCCACCATGGACTCCCTCCTGCGCCTGTTGGCCGACAACCGCGTCGACTACCCCATCTTCTGGCGCCGGCTCTCGCATGCTGTGGCGCAAGGGCAGTTCGAGCCGGTGCGCGACCTGTTTGCCGATCGCGCCGGATTTGACCAGTGGTTGCTCTCCTATTCAGAGCTAACAGCGCAGACTGGTAGTGCGTTTGATGCCGATTTGATGCTCAAAACCAATCCGCGCTATGTCTTGCGCAACCACTTGGCCGAGCAGGCCATCCGCGCCGCGAAACTTGGCGACTTCAGCGAACTCCAAACCCTGCAGCGTCTGCTGGAGCGCCCGTTTGACGAGCACCCCGGCCATGAGGCCTATGCAGACTTCCCGCCCGACTGGGCATCCACCCTCTCCATCAGCTGTTCATCATGAGCTTTTCCATCCAGAAAACCGAGGCCGAATGGCAGGCCCTGCTCCAGGGCAAGGGCGCCGAGCCTGGCGCGCTGCAGGTCACGCGGCACGCCGCCACCGAGCGGCCTTTCACCGGCAAGTTCAATGCCCATTGGGCCGACGGCAGCTACCACTGCGTCTGCTGCGGCGCCAAACTGTTCGACTCGGCCACCAAGTTCGACGCCGGCTGCGGCTGGCCCAGCTTCTCACAGGCCGTGCCCGGGGCCATCTCTGAAATCACCGACCGCAGCCATGGCATGGTGCGGGTCGAAACCGTGTGTGCACAATGCGGTGCGCATCTGGGCCACGTCTTTGAGGACGGCCCCGCCCCCACGGGCCTGCGCTACTGTATGAATTCCGCGTCGCTGGACTTTGAGGCGGGCGGATCCTGAAACGTTTTCCACTGCCCCTGGCGCCATGAAACTTCTCATCGACTTCTTCCCCATCATCCTGTTCTTTGCCGCCTTCAAGGCCTGGGGCATCTTCACCGCGACCGCCGTGGCGATTGCGGCCACGGTGCTGCAGATCGGCTACCTGCGCTTCAAGCACGGCAAGGTGGAGCCCATGCAATGGCTGAGCCTGGGCGTGATCGTGCTATTTGGCGGCGCCACCCTGCTCTCGCAGAGCGAGACGTTCATCAAATGGAAACCCACGGTGCTGTACTGGCTGATGGGCGGCGCGCTGCTGGTCGGGCAGCTGGTGTTTCGCACCAACCTCATCCGCCGCCTGATGGGCACGCAAATGGACCTGCCCGAGGCCGCCTGGCGTGCCGTGAACTGGAGCTGGGCCGGTTTTTTCGCCGTGATGGGCGTGCTCAACCTCTGGGTGGCCTACCACTTTGACACCGACACCTGGGTCAACTTCAAGCTGTTTGGCGGCATGGGACTGATGTTCGCCTTTGTCATTGCACAGGCGCTGTACCTGGGCCGCTACGCCAAGGACACCGACACCTCCAACAAGCCCCAGCCATGAACACCGAAGCCATCACTGCCTCTGCCATGGAGCACAGCCTGCGCGCCGCCCTCGCGCCCACCGCCCTGCAAGTGCTCGACGAAAGCCATGCCCACGCCGGCCACGCCGGCGCCAACGGCACCGGGTTTGGAACCCATTTCCGGGTGCGCGTGGCCTCACCTTTGTTTACCGGTTTGCCCCGCGTGCGGCAGCACCGCCTTGTGTATGATGCGCTGCAAGAATTTATTGACCGCGGCGCCCATGCCATTGCCATAGAAATTCTCTGATCTGGCCCCCATCTTTTCCGCTCGCCGGCCGTCAGCCTGCAGCCCATTTCTCTTATTTGGATTCCACATGAAGAAACAGCTTCTGTCCGGCCTCGTGGCCGCCGCCTTGCTGGGCACCGTGGCCATGCCCGTTTTTGCCCAGAACATCGCCATCGTGAACGGCAAGCCCGTTCCCAAGGAGCGCGCCGAAGTGCTCAAGCAGCAGGTCGAGCGTTCAGGCCGTCCGGTCACGCCAGAAATGGAAGGCCAGATCAAGGAAGAAGTCATCGCCCGCGAAATCTTCATGCAGGAAGCGCAAAAGCGCGGTCTCGAAGCGTCGCAGGATTACAAGGCGCAAATGGAACTGGCGCGCCAGACCATCCTGATCCGCGAGCTGTTTGCCGACTACCAGAAGAAGAACCCCGTTACCGACGCGGAAATCCAGGCCGAGTACGACAAGTTCGTCGCGGCCAACGGCGGCAAGGAATACAAGGCCAGCCACATCCTGGTCGACAGCGAAGACGAGGCCAAGGCCATCATCGCCTCGATCAAGAAAGGGGCGAAGTTCGAAGACCTCGCCAAGAAGAAGTCCAAAGACCCAGGCTCTGGCGCCAAGGGTGGCGACCTCGACTGGGCCAACCCCAGCAGCTATGTCTCTGAGTTCACCGAGGCCCTGATCCAGCTCGACAAGGGCAAGATGACGCAGACGCCCGTGAAGAGCCAGTTCGGCTGGCACGTGATCCGCCTGGACGACGTGCGCCAAGCGCAGCTGCCCAAGCTCGACGAAGTCAAGCCCCAGGTGGCCCAGCAGCTGCAGCAGCAAAAACTGGCCAAGTTCCAGGAAGATTTGCGCGCCAAGGCCAAGGTCGAATAAGGCGTTCGTCGCGGGCCAGCTCGCGGCAACTGCCCACACTCTGCAAAGCGGCTTCGGCCGCTTTTTTGTTGCACGCTCAGGCCGTGCGGCCCAGCACCCAGCCTGCGGCCATCAATGCGCCGATCAGCACGGGCTGGTGCAGCATGTAATAGCTCAGGCTCCAGCGCCCCAGCACCGCAAGCGGGCGCAGGGCGGCAAACACATCGCCCTGCAGCCATGCCGGCCTGCGCTGCAGCAGCCATTGCCCCGCAGCCATCCCCCACCACACCACGCCCAGCCATGGAAAGACGGGCACATAGTCTTCGGTGTAGGGTTTGCGTGACACCAGCCCAAGCCAGTTGAGGCTGCGGGCATCCATGGGGCCGGCGACATCCGCCAGCGGACCCGCAAGTGCCCATTGGGCCAGCCAGGGCAGCGCCAGCGCCACGGTGCCGGCAAACCACAGCGCGCGCCCCCAGCCCGCCGTGCAGCGTGCCACCAGCAGCACCACCACCATGGCATGCAGCACGCCAAAATAAATGAAGCTCTGCGGAAACATGGCGAACGAGCCCGCACTGACCAGCAAGGCAGAGCCTACGATCTGCGCCCAGCGCCGCCCAAAACGCGGCCATCTCTGCCCCTGGTGCACGGCAATGGCCTGCCCCAGTCCGGCGCAAAAGAGGAACATGCTGACGATGGCGGTGCGTTGCCAGGTCCACCAGGGGTCGGTGCGAAAGTCTTGCGGCCAGTAGCCGAAGTGGCTGAGGTCAAAACAGGCATGGAAGACCGTCATCCACAGCATCGCCGCACCGCGCAGCGCATCCACCCGGTCAAAGCGGCGACGCGGCGCTGCGGGGCCGGGTTGGGTCTGAAAAGGTATCACGGATACAGAAAAGTGAAACAGGCACAGCCCATGATGCCAGGGCGCACACACCGACCTCTCCGACCTTGCGCGTCGACGCCCTCAAATCGATGGCATGCCAGCGGCGACGGCCTTGGTTTGCGCGCGACAAGTTGCGGCGCGTCGATCTGTGTCGCAGGGCACGCGACCAGCGCACGCAGGACCTGCCTTGCGGCAGTGCGACGTGCGCAGCGCCACCGCTAGGTGGGTTTACCCGCCGTGTCTATGGGTGAGCACGGCGGACTGCTGCCCCCATGGTCGCCGATGGGGGAGTCCGCTTCATCTGCAGGCACTGTGTCGGCGCCACCCACCAACTTGCCAGCGGCGCCGCCTCCCAGCGCTCCGGCAACGGCTCCAATGGTGCCGCCGACCAACACGCCCACCGGCCCCCCCACCGCCGCGCCGACTGCGGCGCCCGCGGCCGAACCTGCAATGACGCCGCCTCCCATCATCGCGGACTGCGATTCCCGCTCGGCTTCCCCGGGCTCGAGCGCAACCTGAGCTGCGGGCGTCGGATCCTGCGACGGAACACCGTGGCCCGGAACCGCCTGCTCGGCAAGGTCCGGGTCCACAGGCTTTACACCGCTCTGTTGTGTGGTGGATGCGTTCATGGGCTTCTCCTTCGGAAGTTGACGATGAGGCGAGCCGGGCCGGGCACTCGCTGCATCTCCGTTGTAGGCTGCACACTACACCGTTCGCCCCGTCCTGGGGGCCGTGATGCTGTCAGACAACGTCCAGTGATTTCGGCGCCACCCTCGTTCCGGCCGGCAAGACGCTGGACAGCGCCGAGGAGGACGAAGTACGCAGGAGACAGAGGACAGGTGCCCACACCATCCAATCCCAGGTGGCGGATGAGGCAAGGCACAAGAAGACAGTTCGCGCTGGCGCTACGCGATCGCCGTAAGACAGTGGCTGTTCTGTTAGACAAAAGGCCCTAGGTCATTACAACCTAAGGCCTTGATATCAATGGTCGGAGCGGCGGGATTCGAACTCGCGACCCTCTGCTCCCAAAGCAGATGCGCTACCAGGCTGCGCTACGCTCCGACAGCTAATATTCTAACTTGGAAAACAGGCGGTTTTTTGAAGGAGCCCGTACGATTTCAATTTAAATGCTCCCGGGCACGCGTCTGGCCCGCGTGCAAGTGCTCAGCGGCTGCCCGGCCCAGGACCGCGGCCAGCCAGGTGGCGGAACGTGATGCGGCCCTTGGTCAGGTCGTAGGGCGACATTTCCAGCGACACCTTGTCGCCGGCCAGGATGCGGATGTGGTGCTTGCGCATCTTGCCGCCGGTGTAGGCAATCAGCTGGTGCCCGTTGTCCAGGGTCACGCGAAAGCGTGAGTCGGGCAGCACTTCCGTGACGCTGCCCTGCATTTCAATCAGTTCTTCTTTGGCCATGTTCAATCTCTTAAAAACAAATCAATCCGTGTTCAGCGCCTGCGCATGGCGCGTCCGCCCCGGGCAGCGAAGCCCTGTGAAGGACTAGGCACACTGTGCATTGCGGGCTGTGGGAGTCGCTGCACCCAATTGGAGCAGGTCGGGAAGGATGCCGGCTGAGACGGCTTCAATGGACAGGCGAGCGCTGTGCTTTAGCCTGTCAATTGTAGCGCGATGCGGCTGCCGTGCCTATGGGCTCTTCACTGTACCTGCACAGCAGCGGCCAGGGCGCGCACCAGGTCGGTCTGCGTGATGATGCCCGCCAGGCGCTGCTGCTCATCGACGATGGGAATGTGGTGGTGCCCGCCGTGCGAAAACAGCGGCACCAGCTCCATCACATGCTGCAGGGCCTGGGCCACCTGCACGGGGGCCGACATGATCTCCCCCACCACCTTGGGTTGGTGTCCGCGTCCCATCACCAGCCTGCGCAGGCGCTGTCCCAGGCCTTCGCGCTCGTCGAGGTTGGCCAGGCGCATGAAATCGGCCACCGTGACGATGCCCAGCACCGCGTGCTGCGCGTCGACCACGGGCAAGGCCTTGATCTGCTCGCGCCGCATCAGGGTCCAGGCGTGGGCCAGCGGGGCGCCCGCCTCGACCGCGAAGGGCGGTCTGGACATGATGTCGCGGCAGCGCAGCTCGCCCAGCGTGCGCGCAAACGCAGCGCGCCCTGCCATGTGCAGCAGCCCCTCCAGGTCGGCCCGGCTGATGTCCAGCACCTCGTTGTAGTGCGCCAGAGCAGCGTCCAGGTCGGCCGAGATGAAGCCCCCGTGCTGGGGATCGGCCCTGGCCTCCGGCGTGCGCTGCGGGTGCGGGTAGCTGCGCCCCGTGAGGCTGTTGTAGACCACGCCCGCCGCCAGCAGCACGACCGAGCTGAAGAGCACCGGAAATGCCGCCAGCTGCGCGCCCAGACCGTGGTTGAGCACGACGAACAGCGCCAGCGCCGCACCGGGCGGGTGCAGGCAGCGCAACGACAGCATGGCGGCGACCGCAAGCGCCACCGCGAGGGCCGCTGCCCAGGCCGGGTCGGGCACCAGGGCCGCGCAGGCCACGCCCACCAGCACCGACAGCGTATTACCCCCCAGCAGCGGCCACGGCTGCGACAGGGGACTCGACGGAATGGCAAACACCAGCACGGCGCTGGCGCCCAGGGAAGCGACCATCCACGGCTGCGCGCTCCCCGTGTGCGCCCACCACCGCCCCAGCAGGGCCATGCACAGCACCCCCAGGGCCACGCCCAGCGTGATGCGGACCCGCTCGCGCCCATTGATGCGCATCGGGGCGGGCCAGAAGTTGCGCAGCCACTGCAGCAGCTGCGCCCTGGCAGAGTGCGCTGGCGCGGCAGCGCTGGCGGCAGGTAGTGGCCGCCGGTCGATATCTGAAGAAGGCATGGACAAAGCGCGATGGAAGAACACAGAGGCGGCGGCTGGAGCCCCCATGGCGCGGCGCGGGGGCTGCGGCGCGGTGGGACGATTTCCGAAGTGCCGCCGCGGGCAAACCGCGCATTGTGCCCGCCGCTCCCCCAACCTGCTGCTGCAGCGCAATGGCCCTGTAGGCGGCGGGGTGCCAGCCCCCCAGGCGCGAGCCCCGCAAAACCGCGGCCCGGCCAGCCCCAGTTCCCGGCCGAACGGCGCGCAGGGGCCGATAGAATGGCCCGCTCCCACCATTACCGGGCCTGCCCACGTGTCTGATCGCCTTGCCGTTTTGCCGCAGTACCTTTTGCCCAAGCGCCTGCTGACCACGCTGGCGGGGCGCATCGCCTCGGCCCGCGCGGGCGGCCTGACCACGGCGCTGATCCGCCGTTTCGTCGCGCGCTACGAGGTCGACATGGCCGAGGCGGCCGAGCCGGACATGGCCGCCTACGACAGCTTCAACGCCTTCTTCACGCGCGCGCTGCGGCCCGGCGCCCGGCCGCTGGCGCAGGCCGACCTGGTCTGCCCGGTCGACGGCGCCATCAGCCAGTTCGGCGCCATCGACCAGGGCCAGGTCTTCCAGGCCAAGGGCCACAGCTACTCGGCCACGGCCCTGGTCGGCGGCGATGCGGCGCTCGCGGCGCAGTTTGCCGACGGCCATTTCGCCACGCTCTACCTGAGCCCGCGCGACTACCACCGCATCCACATGCCCTGCGCGGGCACCCTGCGCAGCATGGTGCATGTGCCCGGCGACCTGTTCTCGGTCAACCCGACCACCGCGCGCGGCGTGCCCGGGCTGTTCGCGCGCAACGAGCGTGTGGTCTGCACCTTTGATTCCGAGCACGGGCCGTTCGTGCTGGTGCTCGTGGGCGCGACCATCGTGGGCAGCATGGCCACCGTCTGGCACGGGCAGGTGAATCCGCCGCGCAGTGGCGTGCCGCGCCAGTGGGACTACACCGGCCAGGGGATTGCGCTGCAGCAGGGCGACGAAATGGGGCGTTTCCTGCTGGGTTCCACCGTGGTGATGCTGTTCCCCGCCGGGCCGCTGCGCTTCAACCCCGCCTGGGCGCCGGGCCGCGCCATCCGCCTCGGCGAGGCCATGGCCTCGCGCGGCGCGGCGCCGACCAGCGCCTGAGCCGCCAAGGCGCCGAAAGCCCCGGCCGGCGCGGGCCCGCTGGGCACGGGGATAATCCCGCCCATGTCCCTCCTGCCCCACCAGCTCGAACTGCTCTCCCCCGCCCGCGACGCCGACATCGGCATCGAGGCGGTCAACCACGGCGCCGATGCCGTCTACATCGGCGGCCCGGCCTTTGGCGCGCGCGCCACGGCCGGCAACGACCTCCGCGACCTGGAGCGCCTGATCCAGCATGCGCACCGCTTTGGCAGCCGCATCTTCATCACGCTCAACACCATCCTGCGCGACGATGAGCTCGAGGGAGCGCGCCAGATGGCCTGGCAGGTCTACCACGCCGGCGCCGACGCGCTGATCATCCAGGACATGGGCCTGCTCGAACTCGACCTGCCGCCTATCCAGCTGCACGCGAGCACGCAGACCGACATCCGCACGCCCGAGAAAGCGCGCTTCCTGCAGGACGCGGGCCTGTCGCAGATCGTGCTGGCGCGCGAGCTGACCCTGCAGCAGATCGCTGCCGTGCGCGCCGCCACCGACCCCGAACGCTGCAGCATCGAGTTCTTCGTCCACGGCGCCCTGTGCGTGGCCTATTCGGGCCAGTGCTATATCACCCACGCGCACACCGGGCGCAGCGCCAACCGCGGCGACTGCAACCAGGCCTGCCGCCTGCCCTACCAAGTCACCGACGACCAGGGCCGCTTCATCGCGCACGACAAGCATGTGCTGTCGATGAAGGACAACAACCAGTCGGACAACCTGCGCGCGCTCATCGACGCGGGCGTGCGCAGCTTCAAGATCGAAGGCCGCTACAAGGACATGGGCTATGTGAAGAACATCACGGCCCACTACCGCACGCTGCTCGACGCGATCATCGAAGAGCGCGAATGCTCGGGCCAGCCGCTGGCGCGCGCGTCGAGCGGCAGCACGCGCTTCTTCTTCACGCCCGACCCCGACCAGAACTTCAACCGCGAGTTCACCGATTACTTCGTCAACGGCCGCAAGGACGACATCGGCGCCTTCGACACCCCCAAGACGCCCGGCCGCGCGATCGGCTGGGTCACCCGCGTCGGCGAAGACTTTGTCGAACTCGAGACCAGCAGCCCCGAGACCGTGCTGCACAACGGCGACGGCCTGTGCTACTACGACCTGCAAAAGGAGCTGGTCGGCCTGGCCATCAACCGCGCCGAGCCGGTCTCCGGCCGCAGCGTGGGCCAGTGGCGGGTCTATCCCAAAGACCCGATCGCGGGCCTGAAGGACCTGCGCAAGGGCGTTGAAATCAACCGCAACCGCGACATGGACTGGGTCCGCATGCTCGACAAGAAATCGAGCGAGCGCCGCATCGGCCTGTGGGCGCAGCTGGCCGAAACCCCCACGGGTTTCGCGCTCACGCTGACCGACGAGGACGGCTTTGTCGGCAGCGCCAGCGCGGCCCTGGCGCACCAGTACGCCACCGATGCCACGCAAGCCGAGGCCACGCTGCGCGAGCAGCTGGGCCGCTTTGGCAGCACGATTTTTTCGGTGCACGACATCGCGCTGGCGCTGTCGCAGCCGTGGTTCGTGCCGGCGTCCGTGTTGAACGCGCTGCGGCGCGACGCCGTGGCCGCGCTCGAGGCCGCCCGCGCCGCCGGCCTGCCGCGCCTGCCGCGCGCCCAGCCCGTGCAGCCGCCCACGCCCTTCCCCGAAGACACGCTGAGCTACCTGGCCAACGTCTACAACACCAAGGCGCACGACTTCTACCGAAAGCACGGCGTGCAGGTGATCGACGCGGCGTACGAAAGCAAGGAAGAGGAAGGCGAAGTCAGCCTGATGATCACCAAGCACTGCGTGCGCTTTTCGCTCAGCCTGTGCCCCAAGCAGGCCAAGGGCGTGATCGGCGTCAAGGGCACCATCAAGGCCGAGCCGCTGCACCTCGTCAACGGCAAGGAAAAGCTCACGCTGCGCTTTGACTGCAAACCCTGCGAGATGCATGTGGTGGGCAAGATGAAGCGCTCGGTGCTGAACCAGCACCGGCAGGACATGGCCGAGAAGCCGCTGCAGTTCTACCGTACCCGGCCGCACACGGCCGCATGAGCGGGAGCGTGGCACCACGCTGCGCAATAGGGGCCGAATCTGCCTCTAGCCCTTACCTGATAATCGTCAATAGCTATCAAATAAGCAGCGTTTTGCTCTGCACATAAGAACATAGCCAAAGCTTGTTTGGCGCCAGCGCGGCAGCTGGCGACAATGGCCGCCATTGCCAGCCCGCGCTGGCATGTTGTGTTCCATCCCTATCCCGAGGAGACCCATGCGCATCGAAACCCTGGCCGTCCACGCCGGCTACACGCCCGATCCCACCACCAAGTCCGCCGCCGTGCCGCTGTACCAGACGGTGGCCTATGCGTTCGACAGCGCCCAGCATGGCGCCGACCTGTTCGACCTGAAGGTGGCGGGCAACATCTACACGCGCATCATGAACCCGACCACCGACGTGCTCGAGCAGCGCGTCGCTGCGCTCGAAGGCGGCGTGGCCGCGCTGGCGCTGGCCTCGGGCATGGCCGCCATCACGGCCGCGGTCCAGACCATTGCCGAAGCCGGCGACAACATCGTCTCGGCCAGCACGCTCTATGGCGGCACCTACAACCTGTTTGCCCACACCTTTCCGCAGCAGGGCATCGAGGTGCGCTTTGCCGACCCCGGCCGGCCCGAGACCTTTGCCACGCTGATCGACGCGCGCACCAAGGCCGTGTTCTGCGAATCGATCGGCAACCCGCTGGGCAACGTGACCGACATAGCCGCCCTGGCCCAGATCGCGCACGACCATGGCATTCCGCTGATCGTCGACAACACCGTACCCAGCCCCTACCTGTGCCGCCCGATCGAGCACGGCGCCGACATCGTGGTGCACGCGCTCACCAAATACATGAACGGCCATGGCAACAGCATCGGCGGCGTGATCGTCGACAGCGGCAAGTTCCCTTGGGGCCAGCACAAGGAACGCTTCAAGCGCCTCAACGAGCCCGACGTGAGCTACCACGGCGTGGTCTACACGGAAGCCCTGGGCGCTGCCGCCTACATCGGCCGCGCGCGCGTGGTGCCGCTGCGCAACATGGGCGCGGCGCTCTCGCCGTTCAACGCCTGGCTCACGCTGCAGGGCATCGAAACCCTGCCGCTGCGCATGGACCGCATCTGCGACAACACGCTGGCGCTGGCCCGGTTCCTGCAGAGCCATCCCAAGGTCGAATGGGTGCGCTACGCCGGCCTGCCCGACCACGCCGACCACGCGCTGGCGCAGCGCCAGATGAGCGGCAAGGCCTCGGGCATTCTGTCGTTCGGCCTCAAAGCCAGCGACGCCGACCCGCGCGCCGCCGGCGCGCGCTTCCTCGACGCGCTCGGCCTGTTCACGCGCCTTGTGAACATCGGTGACGCCAAGTCGCTGGCCACGCACCCGGCGTCGACCACGCACCGCCAGCTCAACCCCGAAGAACTGGCCAAGGCCGGCGTCAGCGAAAACATGGTGCGCCTGTCGGTCGGCATCGAGCACATCGACGACCTGCAGGCCGACCTGGCGCAGGCGCTCGAACGCGTCTGAGTCGCCGCACCGCGCCTGCCCCAGCGCCGCACGCGGTGCGCGGCGGGCGTGCTGAAAAACAGGGGATTTTTGGCCCCAAGCGCTTGTGCACGAAGCGCTTCAAGCTATCGAATTAGAAGCATTCAAAAGGCGCTGTATGGGCTGTGGAAAGTTCACAACAGCGATGCAGCGCAGCGGCATGCATTACCACTGCTTGGGCTTACGATGCGCCAGCGGTTCCTGAAAAAGCTTCATGCAACGCTGCAAGCGTTTTCACGCCGTGCCAAAGCCGCATTTCTTAAAGTCCGGTACTGCCTTCAACGCAGCCCGTCGGATGCAGGGGTTCGGCCCCGCAGCGGCACATAAATGGAGACAAGAATGACCTGGCAGCAAATCTACGACCCGTTCGGCAACATGATCATCTCCACCGCGCTGGCCGCGATCCCGGTGGTGGTCATGCTTGCGGCGCTGGGCTTCTTCCACATCAAGGCGCACATTGCGGCCGGCATGGGGCTGGTGGCAGCGCTGCTGGTGGCCATCTTTGCCTATGGCATGCCGGTGGACATGGCCGGGCGCGCAGCACTCTACGGCGGCTTCACCGGCCTCTTGCCGATTGGCTGGATCGTGCTGAACATCATCTTTCTGCACCAGCTGACCGAGCAGAACGGCAGCTTCAAGGTGCTGCAGGACTCGCTCTCGGGCATCACCGAAGACCGGCGCATCCAGCTGCTGCTGATCGCGTTCTGCTTTGGCGCATTCTTCGAGGGCGCGGCCGGCTTTGGCACGCCCGTGGCGGTGACGGCCGCGATCCTGATCGGCCTGGGTTTTTCGCCGCTGGCGGCCTCGGGCCTGTCGCTGATCGCCAACACCGCGCCCGTGGCCTTTGGCGCGCTGGGCACGCCCGTGATCACGCTGGCCAAGGTGCATGGCTACGATCTGATGGAAGTCACCGCCATGATCGGACGCCAGCTGCCGTTTTTCTCGCTGCTAGTGCCGTTCTGGCTGATCTGGGCGTTCGCCGGGCGCAAGGGCATGATGGAAATCTGGCCGGCCATCCTGGTGACGGGCGTGTCGTTTGCCGTGCCGCAGTACCTGGTGTCCAACTTCATCGGGCCGGAACTGGTGGACATCATTGCGGCCATCATCTCGATGGCATGCTTGGTGGGCTTCCTGCGCGTGTGGCAGCCCAAGAAGGTGTGGACCTCGCCGTCGCTGCGCGGCAAGGACATCAGCGCTGCCGAGGCCAAGCCGCCCCAGGCGGTCGCGCAGCACAGCCGCGCTGAACTGCTGCGCGCCTGGATGCCCTGGGTGGTGCTGTCGGTGTTCGTGTTCATCTGGGGCCTGCCCGTGGTGAAGACCTGGCTCAACGGCCTCTTCGCCCCCGCCTTCCCCATGAGCGGGCTGCACAACCTGGTCGAAAAGGTGCCACCCGTGGTGACCCAGCCGACCAAGGAAGGCGCCATCTATACGCTCAACCTGCTTTCAGCCACCGGCACGGGCATCCTGCTGTCGGCCATCGTCAGCGCGCTGCTCATGAAGTACAACCCGGTGGCCATCGTGCGCACCTTCTTCAAGACGGTGTGGCTGGTGAAGTATTCACTGCTCACCATCGTTCTGATGCTGGCCCTGGGCACGCTCACGCGCTACTCGGGCACCGACACCACGCTGGGCCTGGCGTTTGCCAACACCGGCGTCCTCTACCCGTTCTTCGGCACGCTGATGGGCTGGCTGGGCGTGGCGCTCACCGGATCGGACACGGCCTCGAACGTGCTGTTTGGCGGCATGCAGAAGGTGGCGGCCGAGCAGTTGGGGCTGTCGCCCAACCTGATGGGCGCGGCCAACAGCTCGGGCGGCGTGATGGGCAAGATGATCGACGCGCAGTCCATCGTCGTGGCGTCCACGGCCACGCGCTGGTTCAACCACGAAGGCGACATCCTGCGCTACGTGTTCTTCCACTCGATTGCGCTGGCCTGCCTGGTGGGCCTGTACGTGACGCTGCAGGCCTATGTCTGGCCATTCCATCTGATGGTCGTGCACTGAACGGGCAAGACGCGACCCTAAGCCGCGCCGACCGAGAAACACAAAAGCCCTCGTCAGAGGGCTTTTGTGTTTGCAGCGGCCACAAGGCCGCACCGCCAAATGGCGATCAACCCTGGTGGGGGCGCTTGCCGGGGTTCTTCTTGCTGCGCGTGGACACGCCGCGCTCCAGGCTTACGCGCTGGCCACGGCCGGCGGTGGGCAGGGTGAAGCCAGGCAGGGTTTTCGGCTGGGGGGTGCGCTTGCGATCTGCTTCGGTGACGATTTTGTTGCCCATGGGAGGCCTCCGCTAAAAAGTGAAAAGAAAAAGGGAAAGCCCTCTATTAGGCCATAGCTGCGGCGCCCCTGACCCAAGCGCCATGGCCCTGCGTGGCTTCATGGCACGCCGGCACGTCCACGCAGGCGCTGCACCAGGGTCACGCCCGCGAGCACCAGCGCACCGGCGACCAGGCCGACCACGGCGTTGAGGCCATTTGCGGCCAGGATCTGCGCCCAAGCCCCGACCTGGGACGCCGCAACGGCCCAGCCCTCGGTCGCGTGGTGCAGCGCAGGCCAACCGTGCACCAGAATGCCGCCGCCCACGAGGAACATGGCCGCCGTGCCCGCCACGCTGAGCGCCTTCATCAGCCCCGGCGCAGCGCGCACCACGCCGCGCCCCAGGGCCTGGGCCACGGCGTTGCTGCGGTCGGTGAGCCACAAGCCGAGGTCGTCGAGCTTGACGATGCCCGCCACGAGGCCGTAGACGCCGACGGTCATCAGTGCCGCGACGGCCGTCAGCACCGCCAGCTGCTGCACGAAGGGCGCCTCCGCCACCGTGCCCAGTGCGATGGTGATGATCTCGGCCGACAGGATGAAGTCGGTGCGCACGGCGCCCTGGATCTTGCCCTTTTCGAACGCCACCATGTCGACGGCGGGATTGGCGTTCGCCTGCACGAGGCTGTCGTGCTCGGCCGCGGCGCGCGGCGCGCTGTGCAGGAACTTGTGCGCCAGCTTCTCGAAGCCCTCGAAGCACAGGAAGGCGCCGCCCAGCATGAGCAGCGGCGTCACCGCCCAGGGGATGAAGGCACTGATGGCCAGCGCCGCCGGCACCAGGATGAGCTTGTTGACCAGCGAGCCCTTGGCCACGGCCCAAACCACGGGGATTTCGCGCTCGGCCCGCACGCCCGACACCTGCTGCGCGTTGAGCGCCAGATCGTCGCCCAGCACACCAGCGGTCTTTTGCGTGGCCACCTTGGTCATGGCCGACACGTCGTCGGCGATCACAGCGCTTTTCTTCGCTGCCACCTTGGTCATCAGGGCCACGTCGTCGAGGATGGTGGCAATGTCGTCCAACAGGGTCAGCAGGCTGGCTCCGGCCATGGAAACTCCTTGGGAGAGGTGCTGAAAGTGGACGGATTATGGATAAAAAAAGCTTCCAGCGCTTGTAGGACATGCGCTGGAAGCTATGTTTTTGATAGTGAAACAGGTCAGCAGCGCAGCCGCTGCGCGCGCTGTCCCAAGCTCAACCGATCCATTTGCGCGCGTTGCGCCAGATCTGCATCCAGGGGCTGGCCGCCGCGGCGCCGCCGGTGGCGCCCAGGTCGGTCCAGCTCATCTGGATGTTGCGGAAGACCCGCTCGGGGTGCGGCATCATGGCCGTGAAACGGCCGTCGGCGGTGGTCACGGCCGTGAGGCCGCCGGCGCTGCCGTTGGGATTGAACGGGTACTGCTCGGTGGCGACGCCGTGGTGGTCGACGAAGCGCATCGCGGCGACCGCCTGGGCCGCGTTGCCGCGGTGCTTGAAGTTGGCATAGCCCTCGCCGTGCGCCACGGCGATCGGCAGGCGGCTGCCGGCCATGCCGGCGAAGAACAGGCTCGGCGATTCGAGCACCTCGACCATCGACAGCCGCGCCTCGAAGCGCTCGCTCTGGTTGGTCGTGAAGCGCGGCCAGTCCTGCGCGCCCGGAATGATGTCGGCCAGCTCGGCAAACATCTGGCAGCCGTTGCACACGCCGAGGCCGAAGGTGTCCTGGCGCGCGAAGAAGCCCTGGAACTGCGCCGCCAGCACGGGGTTGAAGGTGATGCTGCGCGCCCAGCCAATGCCGGCGCCCAGCGTGTCGCCGTAGCTGAAGCCACCGCACGCGACCACGCCCTGGAAGTCCTGCAGCCGGGCGCGGCCGGTCTGCAGATCGGTCATGTGCACATCGTGCGCCTCGAAGCCCGCTTCGGTGAAGGCATAGGCCATTTCGATGTGCGAGTTCACGCCCTGCTCGCGCAGCACGGCCACCTTGGGGCGCGCGAGGTTCAAGAACGGCGCGGCCACGTTGACGGCCGGGTCGAACGCCAGGTGCACATGCATGCCGGGGTCGGCCGGCGCGCCGGCGGCGGCGTGCTCGGCGTCGGCACCGGCCGGGTTGTCGCGCTGCTGGCAGATCTTCCAGCTCACGCTGTCCCAGACCTGGTGCAGGTCGTGCAGCGGCGCGCTGAAGACCTCCTTGGCGTCGCGCCACACCGACAGCTGGCCCTTGCCCGCGTCGATGGCAGAGCTGGCCGGGCGCGTCTTGCCGACGAAGTGGCTGAAGGCCGAGAGGCCGTGCGCGCGCAGCGTCTGCATGACCTCGTTGCGCTCGGCCGTGCGCACCTGCAGCACCACGCCCAGCTCTTCGTTGAACAGCGCCTTGAGCGTCAGCTCTTCGCGGCGCGCGCTGACCTGCTGCGCCCAATTCTTGGCGTCGCCGGTTTCCATGCGGCTGTCGGAGATGCCGTCGCCTTCGATGACCAGCATGTCGACGTTCAGCGCCACGCCGACGTGGCCGGCAAAGGCCATCTCGGCCACCGCGGCCAGCAGGCCGCCGTCGCTGCGGTCGTGGTAGGCCAGAATCTTGCCCTGCGCGCGCAGCGCGTTCACGGCGGCCACGAGGTTCTTCAGGTCTTGCGCGTCGTCAAGGTCGGGCACGGTGTCGCCGGCCTGGTCCAGCACCTGGCCCAGGATGCTGCCGCCCATGCGGCTTTGGCCCTTGCCCAGGTCGATCAGCACCAGCGTGGTGTCGTCCTCCGTGGCGTCAAGCTGCGGCGTCAGCGTGCCGCGCACGTCTGCCAGCGTGGCAAATGCGGTGATGACCAGGCTGACGGGCGAGACCACCTTGTGGGCTTCGCCTGCGTGCTGCCACTGCGTGCGCATCGACAAGGAGTCCTTGCCGACCGGAATCGACACGCCAAGCGCCGGGCACAGCTCCAGGCCCACGGCCTTCACGGTGGCGTACAGCGCCGCATCCTCGCCAGGCTCGCCGCAGGCGGCCATCCAGTTGGCCGAGAGCTTGACGCGCGGCAGCTCGATCGGCGCGGCCAGCAGGTTGGTGATGGCTTCGGCCACGGCCATGCGGCCCGAAGCCGGCGCGTCGATGGCGGCCAGCGGCGTGCGCTCGCCCATGGCCATGGCCTCGCCGGCAAAGCCCTTGTAATCGGCCAGCGTCACCGCCACGTCGGCCACCGGCACCTGCCAGGGGCCGACCATCTGGTCGCGGTGCGTTAGGCCGCCCACGCTGCGGTCGCCGATGGTGATCAGGAAGCGCTTGGACGCCACCGTGGGGTGGCTCAGCACGTCGATGACGGACTGCTGCAGGCTGACGCCGGTGAGAACCATGGGCGCGAACTCGCGCGCCACGGTGGCCACGTCGCGGTGCATCTTGGGCGGCTTGCCCAGCAGCACCGACATGGGCATGTCCACCGGCAGCTTCTGGTCGTCGGCCGTGGCGGCCGTGTCTTCGAGCACCAGCTGGCGCTCTTCGGTGGCCGTGCCGATGACGGCGAACGGGCAGCGCTCGCGCTCGCAGAACGCCTGGAACTGGTCCAGCGATTCGGGCGCGATCGCCAGCACATAGCGCTCCTGGCTTTCGTTGGACCAGATTTCCTTGGGCGCCATGCCCGACTCTTCGAGCTGCACGGCGCGCAGGTCAAAGCGCGCACCGCGGCCGGCGTCGTTGGTCAGTTCGGGAAACGCGTTCGAGAGCCCGCCCGCGCCGACGTCGTGGATCGCCAGGATCGGGTTGGCCGCGCCCTGCGCCCAGCAGTGGTTGATGACCTCCTGCGCGCGGCGCTCGATTTCGGGGTTGCCGCGCTGCACCGAGTCGAAGTCGAGCTCGGCCGCGTTGGCGCCCGTGGCCATCGAGCTGGCGGCGCTGCCGCCCATGCCGATGCGCATGCCCGGGCCGCCCAACTGGATCAGCAGCGAACCGGCCGGGAATTCGATCTTCTGCGTTTGCGCTGCGTCGATCACGCCCAGGCCGCCGGCGATCATGATCGGCTTGAGGTAGCCGCGCGCGACGCCCGCGACGGTCTGCTCATACTCGCGGAAGTAGCCCAGCAGGTTGGGCCGGCCGAACTCGTTGTTGAACGCGGCGCCGCCCAGCGGCCCCTCGGTCATGATCTGCAGCGGGCTGGCGATGTGGCCGGGCTTGCCGCCCTCCTGGTCGGAAGCGCCGCCCCAGAGCTTGGAGACGGTGAAGCCCGTCAGGCCCGCCTTGGGCTTGGAGCCGCGCCCGGTCGCGCCTTCGTCGCGGATTTCGCCGCCCGCGCCCGTGGAGGCACCGGGAAACGGCGAGATCGCCGTGGGGTGGTTGTGCGTTTCCACCTTCATCAGCACGTGCTGCAACGCACTCTCTTTTTGATAGCTAACAGCGCTTGACCCGCTTGCGCTGGAGGCCATTTTGGCCACAAACCGCTCGACCTGCGTGCCTTCCATCACCGAGGCGTTGTCGGAGTACGCCACCACCGTGTGCTGCGGGCTGGTCTGGTGCGTGTGGCGGATCATGCCGAACAGGGTCACGCCCTGCGCCGCGCCGTCGATGGTGAACTGCGCGTTGAAGATCTTGTGGCGGCAGTGCTCGCTGTTGGCCTGCGCGAACATCATCAGCTCGACGTCGCTGGGGTTGCGGCCCAAGCCCTGGAAGGCGTGAACGAGGTAGTCGATTTCGTCGTCGGCCAGCGCCAGGCCAAAGCGCACGTTGGCCGCTTCGAGCTGCGCGCGCCCGCCGCCGAGCACGTCCACATGCTCCATGGGCTGGGGCTGCAGCGCGGTGAACAGCGCCTGCGCGCCGGCCAGGTCGGCCACCACGGACTCGGTCATGCGGTCGTGCAGCAGTGCGGCGACCTGCGCCAGCTGCTCGGCGCTGAGCGTCGGCCGGCCCAGCAGGCCCGACTGCAGTTGCAGGCGGTATTCGGTGACGCGCTCGACCCGGTGGATCTGCAGCCCACAGTTGCGCGCGATGTCGGTGGCCTTGGACGCCCAGGGCGAGACGGTGCCCAGGCGCGGCGTGACGACGATGGCGGGGCCCTCGGCCGGGCCGGCGTAGGGCTCGCCGTAGGTCAGCAGGTCGGCCAAGCGCTGCTGCTGCTCGGGGGTCGGTGCCACGTCGGTGGCAACCAGGTGCACATGGCGCGCGGCGATGGCGGCGATCTTCGGGTGGATGGCTTCGAGCGCAGCCTGGAGTTGTTGGGCGCGGAAAGGGCTGAGAGCGTTACCGCCCGCAAGCGTGGTCATGTGCAAGGTCACAGTGGCGGCCTGAAGGGTTTGAGAGGACAGAGGGACCGACCGGGGGCAGCCCGGCGATGGCGGCGCCGGAAGGCCTGCGCACGCGGGATCGAAGCCCGGCATTTTACCGGGCTGGGGGCAGGGGCAGCTCCCGGTGGCCGGCAGGGCACAGGGCGCGATGGGATAATTGCCGCATGAGCATCACCATCAAAACGGCAGAAGACATTGCCGGCATGCGCGTGGCATGCCGCCTGGCCTCTGAAGTGCTGGACTACATCGCACCGCACATCCGGCCCGGCATCACCACCCGCGAAATCGACCGCCTGGGCGCCGAATGCATGGCCCAGCAGGGCACCATTTCGGCCACCATCGGCTACCAGCCGCCGGGCTACCCACCCTACCCCGCGTCGCTGTGCACCTCGGTCAACCATGTGGTCTGCCACGGCATTCCCAACGACAAGCCGCTCAAGAAGGGCGACTTCGTCAACGTCGACGTCACCGTGATCACCCCGGACGGCTGGTACGGCGACAACAGCCGCATGTACCTGATCGGCGAATGCTCGATCGCCGCCAAGCGCCTGTCGGCCATCACCTTCGACGCCATGTGGCTGGGCATCCAGCAGGTCAAGCCCGGCGCCCACCTGGGCGACATCGGCCACGCCATCCAGAAGTTCGCCGAAGGCCATGGTTTCAGCGTGGTACGCGAGTTCTGCGGCCACGGCATCGGCAAGGTGTTCCACGAGGAGCCGCAGGTGCTGCACTACGGCCGCCCCGGCACGCTCGAAGAATTGAAGCCCGGCATGGTCTTCACCATTGAACCGATGATCAATGCCGGCCGGCGCGAGATCAAGGAATTCGGCAACGACGGCTGGACCATCGTCACCAAGGACCACAGCCTCTCGGCCCAGTGGGAGCACACGGTGCTGGTTACCGAAACCGGCTACGACGTGCTGACGCTCTCCGCCGGCTCACCCGCCCTGCCCCCCTTCGTCCAGGCCACGGCCACCTGAGCGCCACCGCGCACGCTTCTTGCATGGTTGCGGGCCATGTCCTCTGACCCTGCCCTGTCCATGACCGAACTGCACGACCTGCGCGACACCTACCGCCAGCACAAAGCGGCCCTGCTGGCCGCGCTGCAGGCCTCGCAGGCGTCCACGCGCGGCATCCACGCGCGCCTGCGCAAGCTCTCGGGCCTCACCGGCAGCCTGCTGTGCACGCTGTGGGCGCACGCGGCCCTGCCACAGAGCTTGGCGCTGGTCGCCGTCGGCGGCTTTGGCCGCGACCAGCTGTTTCCCTACTCCGATGTGGACGTGCTGCTGCTCTTGCCCGAGGACGGCG
>NZ_MWOM01000006.1:22653-26911 GCF_012931925.1 Acidovorax sp. SRB_24 | reverse complement strand
GACGGCGCCGCGCTGAACGGCCAGGTCGAATCCTTCATCCGCAGCTGCTGGGACGCCGGCCTCGAAATCGGCTCCAGCGTGCGCACCGTGCCCGAGTGCATCGCCGAGGCCGACCGCGACGTGACGGTGCGTACCTCGCTGCTGGAGGCGCGCCTGCTGTGCGGCAATGCCGCGCTCTTTGCCGACTTCCAGCACCAATACCGTGCGCACCTGGACCCCCAGGCCTTCCTGGTCGCCAAGACGCTGGAGATGCGCCAGCGCCACAACAAGTACGAAAACACCCCCTACGCGCTGGAGCCCAACTGCAAGGAGTCGCCCGGGGGCCTGCGCGACCTGCAGATGGTGCTGTGGGTGGCGCAGGCGGCGGGCCTGGGCCGCACCTGGCAGGAACTGGCCGACAGCGGCCTGGCCACGCCGTTCGAGGTGCGCCAGATCGCGCGCAACGAAGCCGTGCTCTGCGCGATCCGCGCGCGCCTGCATGTGCTGGCCGGGCGGCGCGAAGACCGCCTGGTGTTCGACCTGCAGACTGCCGTGGCCGAGTCGTTTGGCTACCGCTCGCTCACGCCCGACGGCCAGCGCCTGCCCATGCGCGCCAGCGAGACACTGATGCGCCGCTACTACTGGGCCGCCAAGGCGGTGACGCAGCTGTGCCAGATCCTGCTGCTGAACATCGAGGAGCGGCTCAACCCGCCGGCGCGGCCGCCGCAGCCGATCAACGCGCGCTTCTTCGACAAGGCGGGCATGATCGACGTCGCCAGCGACGACCTGTACCAGCGCGACCCGCACGCCATCCTCGAAACCTTTCTGCTCTTCCAGAGTTCGGCCGCGCTGCAGAACCTCTCGGCGCGCACGCTGCGCGCGCTCTACAGCGCGCGCGCCGTCATGGACAGCACGTTCCGCCGCGACCCGGTCAACCGCGCCGCCTTCATGCGCATCCTGCAGCAGCCCTCGGGCCTCACGCACGCCATGCGGCTGATGAACCAGACCTCGGTGCTGGGGCGCTATGTCTGGCCGTTTCGCCGCATCGTCGGCCAGATGCAGCACGACCTGTTCCATGTCTACACCGTGGACCAGCACATCCTGATGGTGCTGCGCAACGTGCGGCGCTTCTTCATCGCCGAGCATGCGCACGAGTACCCGTTTTGCTCGCAGCTCGCGGCCGGCTGGGACAAGCCCTGGATCCTGTACGTGGCGGCGCTGTTCCACGACATCGGCAAGGGGCGCGGCGGCGACCATTCGCAGATCGGCGCGGCCGAGGCACGGCGCTTTTGCCGCCAGCACGGCCCGCATGGCATCGGGCGCGACGACGCCCAGCTCATCGAATTCCTGGTGCTGGAGCACCTGACCATGAGCCAGGTGGCGCAGAAGCAGGACCTGAGCGACCCGGACGTGATCGCCCGGTTTGCGCAGCGCGTGGGCAACGAGCGCTACCTCACGGCGCTGTACCTGCTCACCGTGGCCGACATCCGCGGCACCAGCCCCAAGGTCTGGAATGCCTGGAAGGGCAAGCTGCTCGAAGACCTGTACCAGCTGGCGCTGCGCGCCCTGGGCGGGCGCGCGCCCGACGCGGCCGCCGCCGTCGAGGCACGCAAGCGCGACGCGCTGGTGCTGCTGGCCCTGAGCGCCCAGCCCTTCGGGGCGCACCGCGCGCTGTGGGAGACGCTCGACGTGAGCTACTTCATGCGCCACGAGGCCGCCGACATCGCCTGGCACGCGCGCCACCTCTCGCGCCATGTGGGCACGGCCCGCCCGGTGGTGCGCGCGCGCCAGTCGCTGGCCGGCGAAGGCCTGCAGGTCATGGTCTATGCCAGCGACCAGGCCGATCTGTTTGCACGCATCTGCGGCTACTTCGACCGCGCAGGCTTCTCCATCCTGGACGCGCGCGTGCACACGGCCCGCAACGGCTATGCGCTCGACACCTTCCAGGTCATCACGGCCACGCTGCCCGGGCACTACCGGGAGCTCATGCACATGGTCGAAAGCGACCTCGCGCGCGCCATCGAACAAGGCGGCCCCCTGCCCGAACCCGGCCAGCGGCGCCTCTCGCGCCGCGCCAAGAGCTTTCCCGTGGCACCGCGCGTGACCCTGCGGCCCGATGAAAAGGCCCAGCTCTGGCTGCTGGGCATCTCGGCCAGCGACCGTGCAGGCCTGCTGTACCTGGTCGCACGCGTGCTGGCGCGCCACGGCCTGAGCGTGCAGCTGGCCAAGGTCAGCACCCTGGGCGAGCGCGTGGAGGACACCTTCCTGGTTGAGGGCCCCGAACTGCAAAACAGCGCGCGGCAGATCCAGATCGAGACCGAAGTCCTGCAGGCGCTGTCGTCCTGAGGCAGAGGTGTCTATTTGATAGCTGCCAGCGCTTGCCACGCAAGCGTTTGCGGCCGTTTCAATAGGAATACGGGACGGGGCCGACCGCGTACGCCGCGCCCCGACCCCGCGCAGGGCGGTGCCCCGCGGGGGGTCGAACATCTGCCTCGGCTTGCTTTGCGCAGGACTGCGGCCTATAAGAACATGGCACGAAGCGGCGCCCGCAACCCCGCGCGCGCGAACGGAGAAAGACATGTTCAAACACCTGCTCTTGCCCACCGACGGCACCGCCCTGTCCGAGGACGCCGTGCGCCGTGGCATGCGCTTTGCCAGAGAACTCGGTGCCAAGGTAACGGGCTTCTATGCCATGCCGGAATTCCGCGTGATGGGCTATACCACGGCCATGCTCAAGGACACGGAGACCATGTTCGAGACGCAGGCAGTGGCGCATGCCGAGGCTGTGCTCGGCTACGTGCAGGCGGCAGCGCAGAAGGAAGGCGTGGCCTGCGACACCGTCATGACCACCAGCGACCGCCCCTACGAGGCCATCATCAAGGCGGCCCAGGACCGGGGCTGCGACCTGATCCTCATGGCCTCCCATGGGCGCCGCGGCGTCGAAGGCTTCCTGCTCGGCAGTGAAACGCAAAAGGTGCTGGCCCACAGCAGGATTCCGGTGCTGGTGCACCGCTGAGCCACCGCGCGGGCGTGTCCGCCTTCAGTCGTCCTCGGCCGCGTCGATGCCGGGAAACAGGACCTCGGTGTAGCCAAACTGCGTGAAGTCGCGCATGCGCATCGGGTACAGCTTGCCCAGCAGGTGATCGCACTCGTGCTGCACCACGCGGGCGTGGAAGCCCTCGGCCGTGCGCTCGATGGGGTCGCCATAAGGGTCCAGGCCGCGGTAGTGGATGCGCAACCAGCGCGGCACCCTGCCACGCAGGCCGGGCACCGACAGGCAGCCCTCCCAGTCTTCCTCCTCTGTGTCGCCCAGCGGCGTGATCACCGGGTTGAGCAGCACAGTGGGCGGAACCTGGGGGCGGTCGGGGTAGCGCGGGTTGCTTTCGTGCGAGCCAAAAATGACCAGCTGCAGGTCCACGCCAATCTGCGGCGCGGCCAGGCCAGCGCCGTTGGCGGCGCGCATGGTCTCCTGCATGTCGTGCACCAGGCGGTGCAACTCGTCCGTGTCAAACGCGGTGACGGGCTGGGCCACGCGCAGCAAGCGCGGATCGCCCATTTTCAAGATGGTGTGGAGGGTCATGGTGTCGGCAAATGCGTCTGAAAAGGTTCAGCCCTGGGCCGCCAGCATAGCTGGCCGCGCGCGTGGGAAGGCGGCCAGGCGCCCAAGCCCATGCACAATGCCAAGGCTTCGTCCACCGCCCGCCACGGCCATGCCGCTCCCACACCCGCCCGCCGCTCCTGTCCCGCCGCACCGCCGCCTGAGCGCCCCGCTGCGCTGGCTGCTGCTGGCCTTTGCCATCCTGTGCCTGGTGCTGGGCGTGGTGGGCGTGTTTGTGCCGGGCCTGCCGACCACGGTCTTCATCCTGATGGCTGGCTGGGCGGCAGCACGCAGTTCGCCGCGCCTGCATGCGTGGCTGTGGCAACACCGGCTGTTTGGCCGCCTGCTGCGCGACTGGTCCCAAGGGGGTTGCGTCGGCCGCCGGGCCAAATGGAGCGCCACCGTGCTCATGGCCTTGTGCGCGGCCGTGCTGTTTGCCACCGGCACGCGCCTGTGGGCCGCCGCCCTGGCCAGCGCATGCATGGCCTGCGTGCTGGTGTGGCTGTGGCATCGCCCGGAGCCGCGTTGATGCGCTGGACGCCCTTCCTGCAGACAAGAAGCCGAGGATGCGGCAACTGGCCAAAAGCGCTCCATTTTGTGTATATAATCTAAGTCTTGTTCCTCGATAGCTCAGTCGGTAGAGCGCCGGACTGTTAATCCGTAGGTCCCTGGTTCGAGCCC
>NZ_MWOM01000006.1:0-22603 GCF_012931925.1 Acidovorax sp. SRB_24 | reverse complement strand
AGTCGGTAGAGCGCCGGACTGTTAATCCGTAGGTCCCTGGTTCGAGCCCAGGTCGAGGAGCCAGCCCAAAAAGCGACCACCCCAGGATGGGGTGGTCGCTTTTTTTATGGGCTCTTCGGGCCCGCCCCGTCCTTGGCCTGCGGCCTGCATTGCGGTGACTGCCCGGCCTGCCGGAGGTAGGCGATCAGGTCGCTGCGCTCGCTTGCGTCGGGCACGCCGTCGTAGGCCATGCTGCTGCCCGGCACCAGCGCGAGGGGTTTGCGCAGGAACAGGTCTAGCGTCTTCTCGTCCCACACCAGGCCCGACTTCTTCATCGCGTCGGAATAGGCAAACCCCGGCACACTTCCCGCGCGGCGCCCGAGCAAGCCGCAGTGGTGCGGCCCCACCCGGTCGTAGGCCAATGCATGGCAGGCCAGGCACCGCGCGTAGACCTGCTCGCCCCGCAGCGCATCGGGCGCAGCCGCAGCCAGGGCAGTCACGCCGCAGGCCAGAACAGCCACACCCCACCGCAGCCACCCCTGCACGGCGCTCATGACATGAAGGCCGAGGGCACAGGGTTTTCGCCCAGGGCCTGGCGCAGCACCGCCCAATGCATGGCCTCGTCGCCCAGGATGCTGGCGGCCGCCTTGGCCAGGTCGCGGTTGCCAAACAGGGGCACGGCGCCCAGGTAGGCGCTGACAGCCCCCTGCTCCAGCCGCGCGGCAAATCTCAGCACATCGGCCTGCGATTGGAGCCGTTCCCCCGAAAAGTCGTATTTGTCCTTGGCCGCCACGGGCTTTCCGCCGAGCTTGGTGATGGTCTTGGCCAGCAGGTCGGCATGCTGCTTGTGGTGGCCCTGGAACCCCACGGCCAGATCGAGCACCGGCTTTTCGAGCAGGTGGCTTTCGGCGCCTGCCTGGTAGGCGGCAATGGCCTCCAGCTCGGCGCCCAGCGCGGTGTTGAGAATCTGCGTGTCACCGGCGGCCTGGTTGGCACTCCGGGCCTTGGCAGCGAGCGCCTCATTGCCGGACAGCAGCGCGACCGCCGCCCCCGATAGGACGAGGCCCGAACGGCCCAAGAACAGGCGCCGCGCAGCGGCGGGATGGGGCATGGCGAGAAAAGACATGGCGTTCTCCTGGCGGATCAAGGAATGGGCGGGGCGCCCGCGGCGATGTTGGCCAGCACATGCGCCACGATGCGATCGCAGCGCGCGCCGGCAAACGAGAATGCGTCTTCCATGGCGAAGTCCATCTCGCGCGACAGGCTCTCCCGCAGCAGGCCGCGGGCGCGAAAAAAGCGCGTGCGCACCGTCGCCTCAGCCAAGCCGAGCGCGGCCGCCACTTCCTCCACCGATAACTCCTGCACTGCGCGCAGGACAAACACGGTGCGAAACGCCTCGGGCAACGCGTCGATGCGCCGCTCCATGAGCCGGCGCATCTCCGTGCGTGCTGCTGCCGCCTCGGGCTGCTCATCGGGGTTGGCTTCCATCCCTGCTTCGGCGTCCATGGCACCCACCTCCTGGCCGGTATCCAAGGCGATGACCTGGCCCGCACGGCGCCGCACCCGGCCCAGTGCCTCATTGATGACGATGCGCACCAGCCAGGTGGAAAGCCGCGCCTCCTGACGGAACGTGCCCAGCGCGCGCCAGGCACTCAGGTAGCCCTCCTGGAGCGCCTCTTCGGTATCGGCGTCGCTTTTCAAGATGCTGCGTGCCGTGCGAAACAGCAGGCGGTTGTGTCGCCGCATGATCAGGGCAAATGCCTGGGCATTGCCCTGGGCGGCGCGCGCGGCCAAATCCGCGTCGGAGGCGTCGTCCGGCAACCCGGAAAGCTGCAGGGTCGGGGTCGTGTGCATGGCATGTCCTTTATTCGTTAGATGCCCTGCCTGCCTGCGCCGTTCCCGCGCAGCCTCCCGCCTGGGGCAGGAGCCTTGCGAACGGCCCCTCACTCCGAGGCGGCCCCGCCGGCGTCAGCCGATGTCCACTGTGAAGTTCGGATCAAACAAGGTGTTTTCATTGGCCCCGCCCAGGGCATAGCCTCGCGGATTGCAGACCACGCGCGTGCCGTTGACGCAGTAGTCAAAACTGTCGTGCACATGGCCATGCACCCACAGCTGCACCCGCCGGCCATCGAGCAGGTGCTCGGCATTCGACACAAAGCAGGCATTGAGCAGCGACTGCGCAAAGCGCGGGTGGATGCTGCGTGGCGAGGGGGCATGGTGGGTGATGACCACCGTCGGCCCCCTGTGCGGCTGGGCGAGCTTCTGCTCCAGCCAAGCGGCGTGGCGATCGAACAGCGCGGTGCAGTGGGCCGGCGTGAGCAGGTCCAGTGCGCCGTCCTCGAGCGCAATCCGGCTGAAATCCCGCAGCATGCGCTGCGCTTCAGCCTGGCATGCGGCGCTGCGCTGCCGGTCCGGAAACAGGCGAAAGTCGGTCCACAACGTGGCGCCAAGAAAGCGCACACCCGCCACCACCCGCTCGCCTTGCTGAAGCACCTGGACCCGGGTGCCCTCCGTCAGCGCCCGCCACTGAGCGGCAACCCCCCGGAGGCTGCCGCCGTAATACTCATGGTTGCCCGGAACATAGAGCACGGGTTTGCCCAAACCCTGCGCCCAGGCCAGCGCCTGGAGCGGACGCGCAACGTCTCCCGCAAGGATGACCACATCGGCATCGTTGCGTGGGATATCCAGGTCGCCTTGGCCCAGATGCAGGTCCGACAGAATATTGATCTTCATGGAAGGCCCGTGAAAAGCGGAGCCACGAGGCAGCGCTACAAAACCGCCCAACGGTGGCAGGCAGTCTGCTTTTACATCGGCTACTCCAGACCTGCACTGTGCGTTCCCTATGGCCCTTGCGCTCGTACCGCTGGCCGCTGTGCATCTGTCATGCCAGCCCGCACTGCGGGGCTGCTGCGGCGACAATGCGCCTTACCGATCACCCTGCCCCGACCGATGCCCTCACCCCTGCCCTGGCTGGAGCCTGACGAGCCATTTCCCGCGCCACACCACGCATGGGGCCAGAACGATCCGGCCCCCGGCCTCTTGGCCGCAGGTGCAGCGCTGGACGTGGCGCACCTGCGACGCGCCTATGGTCAGGGCATTTTTCCGTGGTTCAGCGGTGACCAGCCCATCCTGTGGTGGGCACCCGACCCGCGCATGGTGCTGCGGCCCGGCGCGTTTCGCCTGCACCGGTCTCTGCGTAAAACGCTGCAGCGGTTCCGTGCCGATCCGCGCTGCGAGATTCGGGTGGACCACAACTTCCGCGATGTGATAAGCGCCTGCGCGGCCGCGCAGCGCACGGGCCAAAGCGGCACGTGGATCGGACCGGAGATGGTGGACGCCTATGGCGCTTTCCACGCTGCCGGCTACGCACACAGCGTGGAGACCTGGGTTGACGGCCGTCTGGCAGGCGGGCTGTACTGCGTCGGCCTGGGCCGGGCGGTGTTCGGCGAGTCGATGTTCGCCCGCGCCACGGACGCGTCCAAAATCGCACTCGCCGCTCTGGTGTGCCTGTCGCTGCGGCACGGCGTTGCGCTCATTGATTGCCAGCAAAACACCCAGCACCTGGCCTCCCTCGGGGCCCACGAAATCGCCCGCACCGACTTCATGGCACACCTTGTCCAGGCCCAAGCCATGCCTGCGATCGCATGGCATTTCAAGCCCGTATACTGGAATGAGATTTTGTCTCCCACGGCACCAGTGGCATGACGCAACTCAACGATCTTCCGGCCCAGACACTGCAGTTTTACGCAACTGCCCCGTATGCGTGCAGCTACCTGCCCCATCGGCAAGCACGCTCCCAGGTAGCCACGCCGGGGCATCTGGTGCGCAGCGACACCTACTCCAACCTCGTGGCCCAGGGGTTCCGGCGCAGCGGAATGTTCACCTACCGTCCCTACTGCGACGGCTGCCAGGCCTGCACGCCACTGCGCGTGCTGGCCCGGGAGTTCCAGCCCGACCGCAGTCAGCGGCGTGCCCGGCAGCGCCACGCGGACCTGCAGGTCCGCATCCTGCGGCCCGGCTTTGTGCCTGAACACTACCAACTCTATCTGCGCTACCAGAATGCACGCCACGCCGGGGGCGGAATGGACCACGACAGCATTGACCAATACACGCAGTTTTTGCTCCACAGCCGAGTGGATTCGCGCCTTGTGGAGTTCCGCGAACCCGGCATGGACGGCGCCGAGGGCAGACTCAAGATGGTGTCCATCCTGGACATGCTCGACGACGGCCTGTCCGCTGTCTACACCTTCTATGAGCCGGAAGCGCGCAGCAGCTATGGCACCTACAACGTGCTGTGGCAGATCGAACAGGCCTGCCGCCTCGGCTTGCCCCACGTTTACCTGGGCTACTGGATCGCCGCCAGTGCCAAGATGAATTACAAGGCAGTTTTCCTGCCGCACGAAGTCCTCATCCACCAGCATTGGCAACGCGTCGAAAGCCTGCACCGGTCGCCGCCCGGGGATGAAATTTCACCAAGTAAAATGCACGGACTTTAGGAGAGTTCGCTGCCCATGAAAACATTCGACCCGGCGATTCCAACCAAACCCAGCGTTCAGGTCATAGAACGCATGTTTGCCCTGATAGATGTGCTGGCCTCGCGTGAAGAAGCCATTTCACTCAAGGAAATCAGCGAGAAGACCGGACTTCACCCTTCGACCACCCACCGCATCCTGAACGATCTGGCCACCGGTCGCTTTGTTGATCGGCCGGAATCGGGCAGCTACCGCCTTGGCATGCGCTTGCTGGAGTTGGGCAATCTGGTCAAGGCCCGCCTGAGTGTGCGCGACGCAGCCCTTGTCCCAATGCGCGAACTGCACCGGCTCACCCAGCAACCGGTCAACCTGAGCATGCGCCAGGGCGATGAAATCATCTACGTCGAGCGCGCTTACAGCGAACGCTCGGGCATGCAGGTGGTGCGCGCCATCGGCGGGCGCGCCCCCCTGCACCTGACCTCCACCGGAAAGCTGTTTCTGGCGGCGGACGACCCGCAACGGGTGCGCACCTACGCTACACGCACAGGCCTTGCAGGACACACCCGCAACAGCATCACGCAGCTGTCCGTGCTGGAGCGCGAACTGGCCAAGGCACGCCAATATGGGGTGGCACGCGACAACGAAGAACTGGAGCTGGGGGTGCGCTGCATGGCCGCTGGCATCCATGACGATCAGGGCAAACTGGTCGCAGGACTGTCGATTTCAGCGCCAGCGGACCGACTCGATGAGGGCTGGCTGCCCAAGCTGCAGGCGACCGCCCAAGAAATCTCGGCGGCTCTGGGTTTTAACGGCACGCCTAGATTCTCCTCTCCAGTCCCTGCCCAGGGCTCTTAGGAGCCTGTCGGATAACGCAGCTGCCTGGCCTTCGAGAGGAGGACCAGTTGCCGAGACTCAGCCGTTGCCACGCACCGCATGCGGCACCGCAGAGCGGAGGGCCGGTGTGGACTCCACCCAGCTGCGCACCCGCTCGGCATCACCGAGGCGGCTGAATTTTCCGGCCGAGTCCAGAAACACCATGATCAGCTTGCGTCCGGCCACCTGCGTCTGCATCACCAGGCAGCGCCCCGCTTCCGAGATATAGCCTGTCTTTTGCAGACCGATGTCCCACGCCGGGCTGTGCACCAGGCGGTTGGTGTTGTTGTACTGCAAGGTCTTGGCGCCCACCGCCACCTCGTAGCCTGGCGAAGTGGAAAATTCGCGCAGCACCGGATCGCTGTGCGCAACATTCACCAGCACCGCCAGGTCGCGGGCGCTCGACTGGTTGTTGCTCGACAGACCTGTTGGCTCCACGTAGCGCGTGTCTGCCATGCCCAACAGGCGCGCCTTGGCGTTCATCTGTCCGACGAACAGGGCCAGTCCCCCCGGATAGGTGCGTCCGAGCGCATGGGCGGCGCGGTTTTCGCTGGACATCAGCGCCAGGTGCAGCATTTCACGGCGCGTGAGCGTCGTGCCCACGGACAAGCGCGAGCGGCTGCCTTTTTCGGTGTCAACATCGTCCTGCGTGATGGTGATCGGCTCGTCCATGGGCAGGTTGGCCTGGGTGATGAGCAGCCCGGTCATGAGCTTGGTGAGCGACGCGATGGGCAACACAGCATGGTCGTTCTTGCTGAGCAGCACCTCGTGGGTATCCTGGTCAATCACCAGCGCCACGCTGGACTTGAGTGCCAGCGGATCGGTCAGGGTGTGCAGACCCGCAAGCTCGCCAAATGAGGGCCGCGCCGGCGCCACATAGGCGGTGCGCACGGGCGCTCGTGCGGACACGGCAGAAGCGCGCGTGACCTTGACTCGGGGTGCAGCTTTTCGGGGAGCCACCGAGCGCTTGGCGGCAACCGTGCTGACCTGCTTCTTGGCCGCAGATTTCTTGCGTTCCGCCGCCTCTGCGCCCGGGGCTGCGAGGGCAACGCCCAGCGCCGCAACGCCCAACACCTGAATGAACGAGCGCAATGCGGTGCGAGGGCGGCTTTGCATTAAGGTGTCTCCAATGGGCAGAAAATGTGCAGAAGTGTAGCGGCAACAAAAAATCGCGCAAGATCAATGGCTTGCGCGACTTTTCAACAATCAGGATGAAATTATAGGCTGCGGCCTGTGGCCGCGGAAGCCTTCACCCCTGCGCAGCGACGCGATCGGCCTTGCTGTGCAGCTTGTTCAGCGCACTCAGGTAAGCTTTGGCCGATGCGACAACGATGTCCGGATCTGCCCCGACGCCATTGACCACGCGACCGCTGTTTTGCAGGCGCACCGTCACCTCGCCCTGGCTTTCGGTCGAGCCACTGATGGCATTGACGGAATACAGCACCATTTCGGCGCCGCTGCGGGCGTGCGACTCAATGGCCTTGAGCGAAGCGTCGACCGGCCCGTTGCCGTCCGACTCGCCAGTCACTTCCTTGCCGCTGACCGTGAACACCACAGTGGCATGGGGGCGCTCGCCGGTTTCGCTGTGCTGCGACAGCGAGACAAAACCAAACTGGTCCTTTTCGCCGGCCGTGTGCTCATCGTTCACCAGCGCCAGGATGTCCTCGTCGAAGATCTCGCTCTTGCGGTCGGCCAGTTCCTTGAAGCGTGCGAATGCGGCGTTGTTGTCCGCTTCGCTTTCCAGGCTGACACCCAGTTCCTGCAGGCGCTGCTTGAACGCATTGCGCCCGCTGAGTTTGCCCAGGACGATCTTGTTGGCGGTCCAGCCCACGTCCTCGGCGCGCATGATCTCGTAGGTATCGCGGGCCTTGAGCACGCCGTCTTGGTGGATGCCGCTGGCATGCGCAAAGGCATTGGCGCCCACCACGGCCTTGTTGGGCTGTACGACGAAGCCGGTGGTCTGGCTGACCATGCGGCTGGCGGCCAGGATGTGCTGCGCGTCGATGTTGAGGTCAAGGTTGAAATAATCGCGCCGTGTCTTCACGGCCATGACAATCTCTTCCAGCGCGCAATTGCCGGCGCGTTCGCCCAGGCCGTTGATCGTGCACTCCACCTGCCGGGCGCCACCGATCTTGACACCGGCAAGCGAGTTGGCCACCGCCATGCCCAGGTCGTTGTGGCAGTGCACCGACCAGATCGCCTTGTCGCTGTTGGGCACGCGCTCGCGCAGCGTCTTGATGAAGTTGCCGTACAGCTCGGGGATGGCATAACCAACGGTATCGGGCACGTTGATCGTGGTGGCGCCTTCGGCAATCACGGTCTCGATCACGCGGCACAAAAAGTCGACATCGCTGCGATAGCCGTCTTCAGGGCTGAATTCGATGTCGCCACACAGGTTGCGGGCAAACCGCACGGACTGCTTGGCCTGTTCCAGCACCTGGTCGGGCGTCATGCGCAGCTTCTTTTCCATGTGCAGGGCGGACGTGGCAATGAAGGTATGGATGCGCGCGCGGTGGGCGCCCTTGAGCGCTTCGGCGGCGCGCGCGATGTCGCGGTCATTGGCGCGCGACAGGGAACAGATGGTCGAGTCCTTGATGGTGTTGGCAATGAGCTGCACGGCCTCGAAATCGCCGTTGGAGCTGGCGGCAAAGCCCGCTTCGATCACGTCCACCTTCAGGCGCTCGAGCTGGCGGGCGATGCGCAGTTTCTCGTCCTTGGTCATGGAGGCGCCCGGCGATTGCTCGCCATCGCGCAAGGTGGTGTCGAAAATGATCAGCTGGTCAGCCATGTGTTTACTCCTGGTTCCTGATTTCGGTGTGCCGCAACGTCAAAATTCTGGTGCACAAAACAAAAGGCCCGTTGCGGGTGCATACGGGCCTTTGAGGAAAAAGAGTGCGCGCGCGCTCTACTGTCTCCGCCCGTGGGGGGATAGCAGTAGGGCCAGGGCAAACGTTTTCATGCATTGCAATGTAGCACAAGTGGCAGCGCGGCGCGCTCACTTGTGCAGGCCGCGCTCATCCGGTTCGTCGGTGGAAATGCTGATCACGCTGCTGTGCTGGCCCTTGGCCTTGCGCCAGCCGTAGACCGCATAGCCACTGAGGCCGTACAGCACGAACACGCCAAACAACACGATGGGCGGATGGATGTTGATCACCGCGATGCCCAAGGCGATCAGCACGATGACGACGAAGGGAACGCTCTTTTTCAGGTGCACGTCCTTGAAGCTGTAGAACGGTACATTGGTGACCATGGTCAGGCCCGCATACAGCGTGAAGCCGAACATGGTCCAGGTGATCTGCGTCCAGCTCATCAAGAACGAATCCATGCCGCGCTGCACGCCGATCTCGGTCATGAGCCAGATGAACCCCGCCACCAGGGCCGCGGCGGCAGGCGAAGGCAGGCCCTGGAAGTAGCGCTTGTCGACCACGCCCGTGTTGACGTTGAAGCGCGCCAGCCGCAGCGCGGCGCAGGCGCAGTAGATGAAGGCGGCGATCCAGCCCCAGCGTCCCAGGCCCTTGAGCGACCATTCGTAGGCGATCAGCGCAGGCGCGGCGCCGAAGGACACCATGTCGGAGAGCGAATCCATCTGCTCGCCGAAGGCGCTTTGCGTGTTCGTCATGCGCGCGACGCGGCCATCGAGGCTGTCGAGCACCATGGCGCAGAACACACCGATCGCAGCCAGGTCGAAACGACCGTTCATGGCCATGACGACCGAGTAGAAGCCCCCAAACAGCGCGGCCAGCGTGAACAGGTTGGGCAGGATGTAGATGCCCTTGCGGCGCTTGCGCACCACCACATCTCCACCCCCATGGGACTCGTTGCCATCATGCATCAAATTGACCTCCAGCGCTTATCTATCAAGCGCAAGCAGCTATAAAAACGATAGTATCTTACCACCCGGACACCGGCGAGTGTAGCCGTGCCAGCAAGCGCCCTGGCCCGGGAAGACAGAAATGGCAAAGGCCACCGAAGTGGCCTTTGCAGCGCGCAAAAAAGCGGCGGTCGATCAGTTGCGGGTCTGGTCGACGAGCTTGTTCTTGGCGATCCAGGGCATCATGGCGCGCAGTTGGGCACCGACCACTTCGATGCTGTGGTCGGCGGTGTTGCGGCGGCGGGCCGTCATGCTCGGGTAGTTCAGGCGGCCTTCCTGGATGAACATCTTGGCGTACTCACCGCTCTGGATGCGCTTCAAGGCATTGCGCATGGCCACGCGCGACTGCTCGTTGATCACTTCGGGGCCGGTCACGTACTCGCCGTACTCGGCGTTGTTCGAGATCGAGTAGTTCATGTTGGCAATGCCGCCTTCGTAGATCAGGTCGACGATGAGCTTGAGCTCGTGCAGGCATTCGAAGTAGGCCATCTCGGGGGCGTAGCCGGCTTCGACCAGGGTTTCGTAACCCATCTTGATCAGCTCGACGGCACCGCCGCACAGCACGGCCTGCTCGCCGAACAGGTCGGTCTCGGTTTCTTCCTTGAAGTTGGTCTCGATGATGCCGGCCTTGCCGCCACCGTTGGCCATGGCGTACGAGAGGGCCAGGTCACGGGCCTTGCCGGACTTGTCCTGGTGCACGGCCACCAGGTGTGGCACGCCGCCGCCCTGGGTGTAGGTGTTGCGCACGGTGTGGCCGGGGGCCTTGGGGGCGACCATCCACACGTCGAGGTCGGCGCGCGGCACGACTTGGTTGTAGTGCACGTTGAAGCCGTGGGCGAAGGCGAGCGATGCGCCTTGCTTGATGTGGGGCGCCACGTTGTTGGTGTAGACCTCGCCGATCTGCTCGTCGGGCAGCAGGATCATGACCACGTCGGCGGCCTTCACGGCGTCGTTGACTTCCATCACGTTCAGGCCGGCCTTGCCGACCTTGTCCCACGAAGCACCGCCCTTGCGCAGGCCGACCACGACCTTGACGCCGCTGTCGTTCAGATTCTGTGCATGGGCGTGGCCCTGCGAGCCGTAGCCGATGATGGCCACGGTCTTGCCCTTGATCAGGCTCAGGTCACAGTCTTTGTCGTAGAAAACTTTCATGGGTCGCTCCGGTTGAAATGCGTTGTTGGGGAAGGAAAAACAGGGGATTGTCTTACACGCGCAGGATGCGCTCGCCGCGACCGATGCCGCTGGCACCGGTGCGGACGGTTTCAAGGATGGCCGTGCGGTCGAGGGCCTGCAGGAACGCGTCGTTCTTCGACTGGTCGCCCGTGAGCTCTACGGTGTAGCTCTTCTCGGTCACGTCGATGATGCGGCCGCGGAAGATGTCGGCCATGCGCTTCATCTCCTCGCGCTCCTTGCCCACGGCGCGCACCTTGACCATCATGAGCTCGCGCTCGGTGTAGGCGCCCTCGGTGAGGTCGACCACCTTCACGACCTCGATGAGGCGGTTGAGGTGCTTGGTGATCTGTTCGATCACGTCGTCCGAGCCCGTGGTCTGGATGGTCATGCGCGACAGCGAGGGGTCCTCGGTCGGCGCCACAGTGAGCGATTCGATGTTGTAGCCCCGGGCAGAGAACAGGCCCACGACGCGCGAGAGCGCGCCGGGCTCGTTCTCGAGCAAAACGGCAATGATGTGTTTCATGGCGTGCAGATTCCTCTTTTCGCTGCCCTCCCCCGCGCACGGTAATGCGCGGGCTTGGCAGGCAATAGATTCGTCAAAGATGGATAGCCATCAAAAAGATAGCTGCGTGCGCTTACCTGATAAGCGTTAGGACCCGATTTCGCTCAAAGATCTTCCGATCCCAGCAGCATTTCGGTGATGCCTTTGCCGGCCTGCACCATCGGGAACACGTTCTCGGTGGGGTCGGTGCGGAAATCCATGAACACCGTGCGGTCCTTGAGCTTGCGCGCTTCGCGCAGCGCAGGCTCGACGTCCTTGGGGTGTTCGATCAGCATGCCGACATGGCCATAGGCCTCGGCGAGCTTCACGAAGTTGGGCAGCGCATCCATATAGCTGTGGCTGTAGCGGCCCGAGTACTCGATCTCCTGCCACTGGCGCACCATGCCCAGGTAGCGGTTGTTGAGCGAGCAGATCTTGATCGGCGTGTTGTACTGCAGGCAGGTGGACAGCTCCTGGATGTTCATTTGCACCGAGCCTTCGCCGGTGATGCAGAACACCTCGGATTCGGGCTTGGCCAGCTTGATGCCCATGGCATAGGGAATGCCCACGCCCATGGTGCCCAGGCCCCCCGAGTTGATCCAGCGGCGCGGCTCGTCGAAGCGGTAGTACTGCGCGGCCCACATCTGATGCTGGCCCACGTCGGACGTGATGTAGGTGTCGGCGTCCTTGGTCATGTTCCAGAGCGTCTCGACCACGTACTGCGGCTTGATGACGTCTTGGCTGCCCATGTCGTACTTGAGGCAGTCGCGCTTGCGCCAGCCTTCGATGGTGTCCCACCAGGCAGCCAGCGCGCCGGCGTCCGCGCGCGTGGTGGTTTCGCGGACCATGGAGATCAGCTCGGTCAGCACGTCCTTGACGTCGCCGACGATCGGGATGTCGACCTTGACGCGCTTGGAGATGCTCGACGGGTCGATGTCGATGTGGATGATCTTGCGCTCGTTCTGCGCGAAATGCTTGGTGTTGCCGATCACGCGGTCGTCAAAGCGCGCGCCCACGGCCAGCAGCACGTCGCAGTTCTGCATGGCATTGTTGGCCTCGATCGTGCCGTGCATGCCCAGCATGCCCAGGAACTTGCGGTCGCTCGCCGGGTAGGCCCCCAGGCCCATCAGCGTGTTGGTGACCGGGTAGCCCAGCATGTCCACCAGGGTGCGCAGCTCGTTCGTCGCATTGCCCAGCAAGACGCCGCCACCGGTGTAGATATACGGGCGCTTGGCCGTCAACAGCAGCTGCAGGGCCTTGCGGATCTGCCCGCCGTGGCCGCGGCGCACCGGGTTGTACGAGCGCATCTCGACGCTCTGCGGATACCCGTGGTAGGGCACCTTCTTGAACGACACATCCTTTGGAATATCGACCACCACCGGGCCGGGACGGCCGGTGCGGGCGATGTGGAAGGCCTTTTTCATCGTCGTGGCCAGATCGCGCGCGTCCTTGACCAGGAAGTTGTGCTTGACGATGGGGCGGGTGATGCCGACGGTGTCGCACTCCTGGAACGCGTCCAGGCCAATCGCGGCCGTGGGCACCTGGCCGGTGATGATCACCATCGGAATGCTGTCCATGTAGGCCGTGGCGATGCCGGTGACAGCGTTCGTCACACCCGGGCCGGACGTGACCAGGGCCACGCCGACGTTGCCGGTGGCGCGCGCATAGCCGTCTGCGGCATGCACTGCGGCCTGCTCGTGGCGCACCAGCACATGCTGCATGGTGTCCTGCTTGTACAGGGCGTCGTAAATATAGAGAACAGCCCCGCCGGGGTAACCCCAGATGTATTGCACGCCTTCGGCCTGCAACGACTTGACGAGGATTTCCGAGCCCATGAGCTCTGGGGAGTCGGAAGAAGGTTGTGCTGCGGCGGCAAGCGAGAGCTCGGCCTTGGTGATTTCCATGATGAACCTTTGTGATTTTCTCTAACGAAAAACCTAGGGTGCTCCTTGCACGGGCTCTTGTGAAGCCGGCTTGGAACTTGAGGCCAAGGACATGGGCGAGATGATTGACGCGCCGGACCGTGACCCGTTTGCCTGTTGAATTGCAAGCGCGATTATCGCACCGCAACATAGGGAATGCGCGCATGCCTGAAAAAAACTGTCCCGGTGCCATAATCCAGCGCCTAGTGCAAACCACCGCCCGCGCAGCACGCCGGCAAGCCCTCCTCCCGCCTGAAACCTCTTGGCCACTGAACAAGAACTCTCCGACTTCCTCAAAAGCGTGGAAAAGCGTGCCTTCAAACGCTCGGTCTACCACGTTCGCAACGAGGAGGCGGCACTCGACATCGTGCAGGACAGCATGATGAAGCTGGCCGAACACTATGGCGATAAGCCGGTCAACGAACTGCCGATGCTGTTCCAGCGCATTCTGTCGAACTGCACGCTGGACTGGTTTCGCCGGCAAAAAACCCACAATGCGCTGTTTTCGCACATGAGCGACTTCGAAGGGCCCGACAACGAGGGCGGCGACTTCGACCTGCTCGAAGCCTGGGCCGGCCCCGACGGCGGCGAGCGCGTGCAGAGCGCCGAAGACCTGGCGCGGCGCGGCCAGACGCTGCGGGACATCGAAATAGAGATCCAAAGTCTGCCGGCCCGTCAACGAGAGGCGTTTTTGATGCGTTATTGGGAAGAGATGGACGTGGCCGAAACCGCAGCCGCCATGGGATGCTCTGAAGGGAGTGTCAAAACCCACTGCTTTCGCGCCGTCCAGGCCCTCAGCAAAGCCCTGAAGGCAAAAGGAATAGAACTATGAAAACTTCACCACCGCCCCCCCCTGAGTTGGCTGCCGACCGTTTTGCGCGCCGCGTCACCGCGCGCCTGGACCAGGGCGCAGGTGAGTTGCCTTACGACGTCTCCGAGCGCCTGCGGGCCGCGCGCATGCAGGCACTGGCCAAGCGCAAGAAGCCGGCCCCGGTGCACCAGCCGGCACCCGCCGTAGTTCCCTTGGGGGCCAGCGCCGCGCTGGGCTGGGGCAGCGAGGGAGGCTCATGGTGGCGCTCGGTGCTCTCTGCGGTTCCGGTCATGGCCCTGCTCGCAGGCTTGGTGATCATCAACTTTGCACAAGACGAGTACGGCACGGCCGAAGTGGTCGCGGTGGACGCAGCCCTGCTGACCGATGACCTGCCGCCCGCGGCCTATGCCGACCCCGGATTCGTGCAATTTCTGAAAACAGGCGGAACGCAAAGCAATTGACCCGGTCCCACGCCTGCATGCACGCACCGCAAAACCACGCTTTCCGTCCCACGCCAGCCACCGTGCTGGCGTTGGCGTTGCTGGGCGCGATGGCCGTGGGAGCCTGGCAAGCATGGCAGATGGTGCGTATGGTGCCCGGCACCCCCGTGCCCATGGAGGCACTGGCGGCCCCGTCCGCCGCGCGCAGCAGCGACATGCGTCCGGTGGGCGCTGCCGCTCCGAGTGCAGGGCCGGGCTGGGAGGTGCTCACCACGCCCCAGAAATTGGCCCTGTATCCGCTAGCCGAGCGCTGGGCGGTGCTCAGCGAGCTGCAAAAGCGCCGCTGGCTGGTGCTCGCGCAAAATTTCTCCTCGCTGCCGGAGCCCGAGCAACAGCGCTTGCACGAGCGCATGGCCGAGTGGACGACCCTCAGCGCACAGCAGCGCAACCAGGCGCGCCTGAACTACGCCGTCACCAACACCCTCGCGCCGGACAACAAGCGCGCGCAATGGGAGGCCTACCAGGCCCTGAGCACGGAAGAAAAAAACCGCCTCGCCGCGGCCGCGGCGCAGCGCACCATGGGCGCCGCCACAGCCCTGCGACCGGTGTCGCCGCGCAAGCTCGTCCAGGTGCCTGCCGCCGCGGCCAGCCACAACAACCGGGCCAACCCGCCCAAGATTCCGGCCTCGGCCGTGGTACCGACGCATGCGGTCCCGGCGCGCCCGCCATCGGATAGCGAGAGCAAAGCGCCATCCCATGCCCCCACCGCCGTGGAAACCGCCCCCGTCACCGTGCCCCAGGCCGTGCCCGCGCCCCTCCCTCCCCTCGCGCCTGCAGGCACCCCGGAGCCCGGTGCACCCCTGTCCGCGGACACGGCATCCCAATACTCCCACTGAATTTCCACCGCACCCTGCATGTCCGTCCGTCCCGCCGCTGCCACGACCGCCCCGCCCCCGGGCCCTTCCCTGCAAGCACCCGCTCTGGCACGCCGCATGGCCTGCTGGCTGTACGAGGGCATGCTGATGTTCGGCGTGGTCTTCATTGCGGGCTACCTGTTTGGCACGCTGAGCCAGACACGCAACGCCATGGACAACCGCCATCCGCTGCAGGCCTTCTTGTTCGTGGTGTTTGGCATCTACTTCACCTGGTTCTGGGCCAAGGGCCAGACGCTGGCGATGAAGACCTGGCACATCCGCGTGGTCGACGCGGCTGGCCGGCCACTGACCCAGCCGCGCGCCCTGGGGCGCTATGTGCTCAGCTGGCTGTGGTTTTTGCCGCCGCTGGTGGCGGTGGCACCGTTTTCCCTGCCCGCGGCAGAAATTGCGGTGGTCGTGCTGGGCTGGGTGGCGGTCTGGGCCCTGCTGAGCCGCTTTCACCCGCAGCGGCAGTTCTGGCACGACGCGCTGGCCGGCACCCGCCTGGTGCATTTCGACAGCGCCAAAAGGTAGCGGCAGCGTCGACCCACCGCCACCGCTGGGTCAAAATGCGGCCATGCAATCACCGCCCCCGCTTCCCACAGAGTCCGCCAACGCGCAAAAATCCCGCAAAGGGTTGCACCGCCTGTGGCATGCCACGCGCTATTCCCTGCAAGGCCTGCGCGCGGGCTGGGGCGAAACGGCGTTTCGCCAGGAGGCCATCGCCGCGGCCGTGCTGCTGCCCGCATCCCTGTGGCTGGGCCAGAGCTGGGTCGAGGTGGCGCTTCTCGCGGGCTCGGTCGTTTTTCTGATGGTGGTGGAGCTGCTCAACACCGGCATCGAGGCCGCCATCGACCGCATCGGGCCGCAGTGGCACGCGTTGTCCAAGCGCGCCAAGGACATGGGCAGCGCGGCTGTCTTGCTGAGCTTGTTGTTGTGCGCCGGCATCTGGGCCGCAGCGCTTTACCAGAGGTTTTTCCATGGCTGAACCGGCTTTTTCCGTGTGTGTGTATTGCGGCTCGCGCCCCGGCGAGAACCCGCTGTTTGCCGACGCCGCGCGCGCCGTGGGCGCCTGGATCGGCGCGCGCGACGGGCAGCTCGTCTATGGCGGCGGCCGCAGCGGCCTGATGGGCATCGTGGCCGACGCCACCCAGGCCGCCGGTGGGCGCGTGGTGGGCGTGATTCCGCAGGCGCTGGTGGACAAGGAGCATGCGCGCCACGCCTGCGACGAGCTGCACATCGTGCAGACCATGCACGAGCGCAAGGCGCTGATGGCCGAGCGCAGCGACGCCTTTCTGGCGCTGCCGGGCGGCATCGGCACGTTCGAGGAATTGTTCGAGGTCTGGACCTGGCGCCAGCTCGGCTACCACGACAAGCCCATCGGGCTGCTCAACGTGGCCGGCTACTACGACGGCATGCTGGGCTTCCTGCGCACCAGCGTGGCCAGCGGCTTCATGGGCGAGTGGCAGATGGGCCTGATGGAAGCCGGCACCGACACCGATGCGCTGCTGCGCGTGCTGGTGCAAGAGGCCGGCACGCACACGGCAACGCTGCCGCTGCGCTCGGTGATCTGACCCGGCGCGGGCCGGTGCCGCTGCACAGGCTTGGCCTCAAAGGTCAGATCGCGGTCTCGTCGAGGTCGCCCGTGCGGATGCGCACCACGCGCTCGACGGGCGTGACGAAAATCTTGCCGTCCCCGATCTTGCCGGTGCGCGCCACATTCACGATGGCATCGACGCAGCGGTCCAGGTCGGCGGTCTTGACCACCACCTCGATTTTCACCTTGGGCAGGAAGTCGACCACGTACTCGGCGCCGCGGTACAGCTCGGTGTGGCCCTTTTGGCGGCCGAAGCCCTTGACCTCGGTGACCGTGAGACCCGTGACGCCGCAATCGGCGAGGGCCTCACGGACTTCTTCGAGCTTGAAGGGCTTGATGACGGCGGTGATCATTTTCATGGCGGAAACTCCTGGAACGTGGAATGCGGTGCGCGGCGGCGGCTGCCGACCGGGGGCGCTCAGGCGCGAAAACGGTTGGTGATCGGGTAGCGCCAGTCCTTGCCGAAGGCGCGGTGCGTCACCCGCGGGCCCGGCGGCGCCTGGCGGCGCTTGTATTCGTTGACCTGGATCAGCCGCGTGACGCGCTCGACATCGGCACGCGCAAAGCCGGCGGCCACAATGCTCTCTATCGGCTCGTCGCGCTCCATGTAGCGCGCAACGATCGCATCGAGCACCTCGTACGGCGGCAGGCTGTCCTGGTCGGTCTGGTCGGGCCGCAGCTCGGCGCTGGGCGCGCGCGTGATGATGCGCTCGGGAATAGGGTTCATCCCCGTGCCGTGCGGATCGTTCTGGTTGCGCCAGCGCGCCAGCGCATAGACGACGGTCTTGGGCACGTCCTTGATGACGGCAAAACCGCCCGCCATGTCGCCGTACAGGGTGCAGTAGCCGGTGGCCAGCTCGCTCTTGTTGCCGGTCGTCAGCACCAGCGCGCCAAACTTGTTGGACAGCGCCATGAGCAGCGTGCCGCGGATGCGCGCCTGCAGGTTCTCTTCGGTCGTGTCTTCGGGGCGACCGGCGAATTCGGGCGCCAGCGCGGCCTTGAACGTCTCGAACTGCGGCGCGATGGCGATCTCGTCGCAGCGCACGCCCAGGCGCTGCGCCATGTCGTGCGCGTCGATGCCGCTGATGTCGGCCGTGTACGGCGAAGGCATCATCACCGCGCGCACCTTGTCGGCGCCCAGCGCATCGACCGCGATGGCCAGCACCAGCGCCGAATCCATGCCGCCCGAGAGGCCCAGCAGCACGCCCGGAAAACCGTTCTTGCCGACATAGTCGCGCACGGCCAGCACCAGCGCGCCCCACAGCTCGGCCTCGCGCGTCGGCTGCGGTGCGATGTCAGCTTCTATTTTGATAGCTGATTGCGTATGCTGGACGTGCGAAAACACCAGTTTCTCCTCAAAAACCGGCGCGCGTCCGGCGAGGCTGCCGTCGGCGTTCAGGGCGAACGAGCCGCCGTCGAAGACCACCTCGTCCTGGCCGCCGACCAAGTGGGCATAGACCACGGGCAGGCCGGTTTCGAGCACGCGCGCGCGCAGCGTCTGCTCGCGCTCGGCACCCTTGCCGGCGTGGAACGGCGAGGCATTGATGACCGCCAGCAGCTGGGCGCCGGCCTCGGCCGCCGCACGCGCGGGGCCCGGGAACCAGGCGTCCTCGCAAATCAGCAGGCCCACGCGCAGGCCGGCCACGTCGAACACGCAGGTCTGCGTGCCCGGTGTGAAATGCCGGCGCTCGTCGAACACGCCGTAGTTGGGCAAGTGGCGCTTGGCATAGGTGTGCTCGACCACACCGTGGCGCAGCACGCTGGCCGCGTTGAAGCAGGCTGTCACACCATCGGCGCCGGCCGCGCCGCTGTGCGGGTGGCCGACCACGATGGCCAGACCGTTCAACCCCGCGGTCTCGCGGGCCACGGTTTTCACGGCATCATCGCAGGCCGCCAGAAACGCCGGCCGCAGGAACAGGTCTTCGGCCGCATAGGCGCAGATGGCCAGTTCTGGCGTGAGCAGGAGCTGCGCGCCCGCCGCATGGGCCTCGCGCGCGGCGGCAATGATCTTTTGCGCGTTGGCGGGCATGTCGCCCACGACAAAATTGAGCTGCGCAGTGCAAATGGAGAGCGTCATGGATTGGAAAACGGCCGCCGTGGCCGCAAGGTTCGTCAATCGGCCCGCCGGGCCGGCCCGAGGGGCAGGCTGCGGCCACAGGAGCGTGCGTGGCTGAAAACGCGATTATCACCCGCGTGTTCGACTCTCCGCTGGACATCGCCGCCGGCGCCTGGAACGCCCTGCTGGCAGCGCAGCCGCACGCCACGCCCTTCATGCGCCACGAGTACCTGGCCGCGCTGCACGCGAGCGGCAGCGCCACGCCGCGCACCGGCTGGACGCCGCGCTTCATCACCTTGTGGCAGGCCGGCGCGCTGGTGGCCGCCTGCCCGCTGTACGCCAAAAGCCATTCGTATGGCGAATACGTGTTCGACTGGGCCTGGGCCCATGCCTACGAGCAGCACGGCCTGAATTACTACCCCAAGGCCGTGGTGGCCGTGCCGTTCACGCCGGTGCCGGGCACGCGCCTGATGGCGCGGGATGCCGCCACGCACCAGGCCCTGCTCGAGGCCGTGCGCAGCTGGTGCGAGGAAAAACGCCTGTCGTCGCTGCACGTGCTGTTCGCCGACGACGGCGACCTGGCCGCCTGCACGGCAGGCGGCCTGATGCCGCGCCACACGGTGCAGTTTCACTGGACCAACCACGGCTACCGCAGCTTCGACGAATTTCTGGCCCAGCTGGCACAGGACAAGCGCAAGAAGATCCGCCAGGAGCGCCGCCGTGTGGCCGAGGCCGGCGTCACGTTCCGCTGGTCGCGCGGCGCCGACATCGCGGCAGCGGACTGGGATTTTTTCTACCGCTGCTACGAGCGCACCTACCTTGAGCATGGCAACCCGCCGTACCTCACGCGCGATTTCTTCGCGCGCATGCAGCGCGACATGGCCGGCCACTGGCTGCTGTGCATCGCCGAGCGCGCGGGCCGCCCCATCGCTAGCAGTTTGATAGCTATCAACGCAGACTCAGTAAGCGTTGGAGGCCAAAAAGACCTTAAACCGCAAGAGCAGGTCGCCTATGGCCGCTACTGGGGTGCGCTGGAGCGCGTGGACTGCCTGCACTTCGAGGCCTGCTACTACCAGCCGCTGCAGTGGTGCATAGACCACGGCGTGCAGCGATTTGAAGGCGGCGCGCAGGGCGAGCACAAGATGGCGCGTGCGCTGCTGCCCGTGCAAGCGCACAGCGCACACTGGCTCGCGCACCCGGCTTTTGCCGACGCGGTGGACCGCTTCCTGGAGCGCGAAGGCGCGGGCGTGGCGCAGTACCTGGAGCACCTGCAGGCGCGCAGCCCGTTTCGCCAGCCTTGAAGCGGGCATTTTTCCGGGCATTTCCCAGCGTGCTGGGCCGCTCTGCAGCGCCGGCTCCGAACCCACCCGGATATCCATGGCGATGGCACGGTCAACCCAGGAAAGCTTGCCCGGAATTTAAAGATTCATATTTAATGAATCTATTAACCACCGAGCCACCACGATGCCCCGCACCCCCCTGCCCACGCCGGCGCAAGCGCCGCCGCTGACCCAGGCGCTCGAGCGCCCCTACCTGCACGGCTTTGTCACCGATATCGCATCCGACGCCCTGCCACCCGGGCTCGACGAAGGCACCATCCGCGCGATCTCGCGGCGCAAGCGCGAGCCCGATTTCCTCCTGCAATGGCGCCTGGCGGCATTCGAGCGCTGGCTGTCCATGCCGGTGCCGTCCTGGGCCAAGCTGCAGATGGAGCCGGTGGACTTCCAGGCGCTGAGCTACTACTCGGCGCCCAAGTCGCACCAGGGCGGCCCCCAAAGCCTGGCCGACGTCGACCCCAAACTGCTCGAAACCTACGAAAAACTCGGCGTGCCGCTGCACGAGCGCGCGCGCCTGGCCGGCGTGGCGGTGGATGCGGTGTTCGACTCGGTCTCGGTCGGCACCACGTTCCGTGAGCAGCTGGCCCAGGTCGGCGTCATCTTCTGCTCGTTCTCGCACGCGGTGCAGCACCACCCCGCACTGGTCGAGCGCTACCTGGGCACGGTGGTGCCGCAGGGCGACAACTTCTATGCCGCGCTCAACTCGGCCGTGTTTTCGGACGGCTCGTTTGTCTACATCCCCCGGGGCGTGCGCTGCCCGATGGAGCTGTCGTCGTACTTCCGCATCAATGCCCGCAACACCGGGCAGTTCGAGCGCACGCTGATCATTGCCGAAGAAGGCAGCCATGTGAGCTACCTCGAAGGCTGCACCGCGCCGCAGCGCGACGAGCACCAGCTGCATGCGGCCGTGGTCGAGCTGGTGGCGCACGCCGACGCGCACATCAAGTACTCGACCGTGCAGAACTGGTACCCCGGCGACGAGCACGGGCGCGGCGGCATCTACAACTTTGTCACCAAGCGCGGGCTGTGCGCCGGCGAGCGCGCGCACATTGCCTGGACGCAGATCGAGACCGGCTCGGCCATCACCTGGAAATACCCCAGCGTGGTGCTGCGCGGCGACGGGTCGAGCGGCGAGTTTTATTCGATCGCGGTGTCCAACCACTTCCAGCAGGCCGACACCGGCACCAAGATGATCCACCTGGGGCGCAACACCAAGAGCCGCATCGTCTCCAAGGGCATCAGCGCCGGACATGCGCAGAACAGCTACCGCGGCCTGGTGCGCGTGGCGCCCACCGCCGCCGGCGCCGCAAACCACACGCAGTGTGATTCGCTGCTGATCGGCCCCGACTGCGGCGCACACACCTACCCGTACATCGACACCGCGCGCAACGACGCCGTGGTCGAGCACGAGGCCACCACCACGCGCATCTCCGAGGAGCGTCTGTTCTATTGCCAGCAGCGCGGCATGGACCCGCAGGAGGCCACGGCGCTGATCGTTGGCGGCTTCTGCCAGGCGGTGCTCGAAGAGCTGCCCATGGAATTCGCCCTCGAGGCCAAGGCCCTGCTCGCCGTGTCGCTTGAAGGCGCCGTGGGCTGAGCCGCAGAACGATTGAAACGAAAAAGCCATCAACGCCTTACCCAGCAATCGTTAGCAGCTATTAAATTTGAAGAAAGACCGTCCTATGACATCGACCCTCCCCTTGCTGCACGTGCGCGACCTGCGCGTCGATGTGGGCGAGCGCAACGTGCTCAAGTCCATATCGCTCGATGTGCCCCCGGGCGCGCTGGTGGTGCTGATGGGCGCCAACGGCAGCGGCAAGAGCACGCTCGGCCTGGCGCTGGCAGGCCACCCGAGCTACCGCGTCACCGGCGGCCATGCGCGGTTTGGCGGGCAGGACCTGCTCGCGCTCAACGCCCAGGAGCGCGCGCGCGCCGGCCTGTTCGTGTCCTTCCAGGCGCCGCCCGACATTCCGGGCGTGAAGAACAACCTGTTCATCCGCAGTGCCCTCAACGCCGTGCGCGAGGCGCGGGGCGAGGCGCCGCTCGATGCGTTTGATTTTCTGGGCAGTGCGCGCGCCGCCGCCCGGCAGCTGGGCCTGCCCGAAGCGATGCTGTCGCGCCCGGTCAACGAAGGCTTTTCGGGCGGCGAGCGCAAGCGCAACGAACTCCTGCAGCTCGCGCTGCTGCAGCCGCGCCTGGCACTGCTCGACGAGATCGATTCGGGCATGGACGTCGATGGCGTGCGCGCTGTTGTGCAGCTCATTCAGACGCTGCGCACCCAGGGCACGGCCTTCGTGGTGGTGTCGCACTACCTGCAGCTGATCGAGTCGCTGCAGCCCGACGCCGTGCTGCGCCTCGACCAGGGCTGCATTGCCGAGACCGGCGGTGTGGCGCTGGCACGCGGCATTGCCCAAACCGGCTTCGCGCGCGCCGCCGAACCCGTGGAGGCCTGAGCCATGGACAGCGCAAGAGCCGAAGCCCTCGCCGCGCGCGACCGCCTCGCGGTGCGCGGCTGGATCCCCGCGCGCAGCGAATCGTTCCGCCACCTGCCGCCGCCGGGCGCCGAGGTCTGGCTGGGCGATGCCCCGGGCGCCGCCGCGGGCTGCGACGCCCCGCC
>NZ_MWOM01000035.1:23966-40755 GCF_012931925.1 Acidovorax sp. SRB_24 | reverse complement strand
GAGACGCTGCCGGCGGCACCCGCGTCAGCGCAGGCCGTGTCTGCACCGCCTGCCGCCCAGGTACGCACCCTGCCCGTGCGCACCCCGCCCGAGCCGGGCGCGCGCCTGCAGGCGCAGCCGGGGGCTGCGTCCGCAGGCCACCCGGCGCGCGGCTACACCGCCACCGAGGAAGGCGATGTCTGGCACCCTGTGGTGCAGCAATTGGCGGCCAGCGAGGCCATCACGGCCTTGGTGCGTGAATTGGCTTTGCAGTCGCAGCTGGTGGCGCGCGATGGCGGCCACTGGTTGCTGCGGGTGGAGCGCGAGTCGCTGAACCAGCCCACGGCGCGCGAGCGGCTGCGCGCTGCCCTGGAGGCGGCTGGCCATGCGCAGCAGATCAGCGTCGAGATCGGCCTGGTCATCGACAGCCCGGCGCGCCGCAATGCCGTGGCCGAGCAGGAGCGCCAGCGCGTGGCGCTGGAAACCGTCTTGGGCGACCCATTCGTGCAGGCTATGGTGCGCGACCACGACGCAAAAATAGTGCCCGGCAGCGTCAAACCCCTTTAACCCCCTCTCTCTATTTCCACCAGAAAGGTACTCACATGTTCAACAAGGGACAACTCGCCGGCCTCATGAAGCAGGCCCAGGCCATGCAGGACAACCTCAAGAAGGCGCAGGACGAACTGGCCAATGTCGAAGTCGAGGGCGAGTCGGGCGCTGGCCTGGTCAAGGTGCTCATGACCTGCAAGCACGATGTCAAGCGCGTCACCATCGACCCGAGCCTGCTGGCCGAGGACAAGGACATGCTCGAAGACCTGGTCGCCGCCGCCTTCAACGCGGCCGTGCGCAAGGCCGAGGAGACCTCGGCGGACAAGATGGGCAAGATCACCCAAGGCATGCCAGGCCTCCCCGGCGGCATGAAATTCCCTTTCTGATGCTGGCTACCGAGCGGGCGCCAGGCGTTGTTGCGGGACCCGTCGGGAAATCCTCACGTACAGGAAGTACGTTCCGGTTTCCCGCCACCCGCGCCTAGCCTGACACCCGCTCGCTACGCCCTTGAGGGCGGGGTCTGAATACCAAAACCACCAACGGGTGCGCGCTTCGCGGTCTGTCGCTCAAATTGCCGGTCCAACCATGTCCACCACCAACTCCCTTGACACATTGATCCAGGCGCTGCGGCGCCTGCCGGGCGTGGGGGTGAAGTCGGCGGCGCGCATGGCGTTTCACCTGTTGCAGCATGACCGCGCGGGGGCGCTGGCGCTGTCGCAGGCGCTGTCGCAGGCGGTGGGCAGCATGCGCCACTGCGCGCGCTGCCACACGTTTTGCGAAGCCGAGGTGTGCGAGGTCTGCCTCGACCCCGAGCGCGACGCGACGCGCCTGTGCGTGGTCGAGACGCCGGCAGACCAGTCGGCGCTGGAACGCACCGCGGCCTTCCATGGGCTGTATTTCGTGCTCATGGGGCGCATCAGCCCGCTCGACGGCATCGGACCCAACGACATCGGCCTGAAGAAACTGCTCGACCGCGCCACCGACGGTGTGGTGCAGGAGGTGATCCTGGCGACCAATTTCACCGCCGAGGGCGAAACGACGGCCCACGTCGTCAGCGAGGCGCTCAAAAACCGCGGCCTGCGCGTCACGCGCCTGGCGCGCGGCGTGCCCGTCGGCAGCGAGCTGGAGTATGTCGATCTGGGCACGATTGCGCACGCCCTGGCCGACCGGCGCTAGACTCAAATACTATCGATTGGATAGCTTTAAGCGCTTATCCGGTCAGCGTTTCAGCCCTAAAATATCCATAAAACGAGTTCCTTGCATATGGCACATTTCACGGTGGCTTACTGGTGCGTTTTCATCGCGGCGCTGCTGCCCATCGTGTGCGCCGGCATCGCCAAGCGCGGGGCTTTCGGCAAGCCGCGCCAGGACGGCGGTTACGACAACCACAACCCGCGTGCCTGGCTCGCGCGCCAGAGCGATTGGCGCGCGCGCGCCAATGCGGCGCAGGCCAACACGTTCGAGGCGCTGCCGTTCTTCATCGGTGCGGTCATCGTGGCGCACCAGCTGGGGGCGGCGCAGGCCCTGCTCGACCTGCTGGCCTTCCTGTTCGTCATGCTGCGGGTCTTCTACATCCTGATGTATGTCTCCGACATGGCCACGGCGCGCAGTGCCGTGTGGGGCGCTGCCTTCCTCGTCAACAGCGCGATCTTCTTTATCGGCTACCGCTGAGGGGCTGCGGTGCCCAGCGCCCGGCCGCAGGTAGGTAGAACCCCTCAGGGATTACCCCGGGTGTGCCAACGGCCCGCCTGCAGCACCATTGTTGCAGTGCATCAAAACCAGGAAGTTCGCCCCTGTGTCCTCTGATCCGATCAGTCGCCGTGCCTTTGGCGCCCTGAGTGCCGCAACCGCTGCCGCGTGGGCCCCGGCGGTGCGGGCAGCGCTGCCTGGCGCCGATGCTACCGCCGCGCGGCTCACCGTGGCCATGGGGCCGCGCTCGGCCTTTGTGTTCCGCCACCTGCCCACCACGCTGGCGCTGCAGCTGGGCTTCTTCGCCGATGAGGGCGTGGAGCTGGCCATCGAGACCTTTGCCAGCGACGCGTTGGCCCTGCGGGCGATGCACGCTGGCGCCGCCGACGTGTGCGCCACCGACTTCGAGCAGCTGCTGCGCACGCCCGGCGATGCGCCGCTGGCGCGCGCTTTCGTGCTGCAGGGGCGTGCGCCGCAGGCGGCACTGGGCGTGTCGGCAAAGTCTCTGCCGCATTTCACGGCGCTGAGCGACCTGCGCCAGCGCAAGGTGGGCGTGGCGGCGCTGGGATCGCTCTCGCACACCACGGCCCGCCTGGCGCTCGCGCAGGCGGGGCTCGGGCCTGGCGACGTGTCTTTGGTGGCGGTGGGCGAAGGGCGCAGCGCCGCCGCCGCGCTGCGTGCGGGCCGCGTGCAGGCCCTGTGCCACGGAGACCCGCTGATGGCCTTGCTCGAGCAGCGCGGTGACGTGCGCATCGTCAGCGATGCGCGCACGCTCCGCGGGGCGCAGGCCCTGTTTGGCGGCAGTGTGCCGGGCGGATGCCTGGTGGCACCAGCGGCGTTTTTGCAAAAACGCGCGCCCGAGGCGCAGGCGCTGGCCAACGGCGTCGTCCACGCGCTCAAATGGCTGCAGACCGCGGCACCGGCCGACCTGGTCAAGGCGGTCCCGCCGCAGGACCTGGGGGCCGACCGCAGCCTCTACCTGGCAGCGTTTGCGCGCGCCCGCGAGACCATCTCGCCCGACGGGGTGATGCCGCTCGATGCGCCCGCAACGGCGCTGCGTGCGTTGCTGCTCGCCGAGCCCGGTCGCAGCCGGCAGCGTGTGGACGTGCAGCGCTGGGTTGCGCCCGAGTTTGCCCGCAAGGCCAAGCAGAAATTCAGCGCCTGAGCCGGCCTGCGCCCGAGGGCGCGGCCGGGCACGGGGTCAACGCCGTGCCACCTTGGACGGTGTGCCGCCGCGTTTCTGCTTGGATGCCGCAGGCTGCTTGGCGTTGCGCGCGACTTTCGATGCGTTCTGGTTGGCGGGCGCCGCCTTGGCGCTGCGGCCGATTTGGGTCTGCACCGGCAGGTACAGCACGATTTGCTGCCCGAGCTTGAACGCGGCACCTGCCTTGGTGTCGTTCCAATCGGCCACGCTCGCGGCGCTCAGGCGGTAGCGCTGCGCCACGCTGGCAACGCTGTCGCGCTTGCCCGCGCGCACCGTGGTGCGGCGTGTGACGGTTTCGGGCAGCAGCGCGATCTGGCCGTTGTCGGCGACCTGCTCGGCCACGTCGTGGCGCATGGTGGTCGAGCGCGGCACCACCAGGGCCGAGCCCGCCTTGACCAGCATGCGCGGCGGAATGCCATTGATGCTGCGCAGGTCGCCTTCGCCCATGCCCACGCGCTGCGCCACCTCGGCCACGCTCATCGTGGAGGGCAGCGTCCAGACGGTCCAGCTTGCGTACTGCCCCTGGGTGTAGGCCTGCAGGTTGCGCTCGAAAATTTTGGCGTTGTCCCAGGGCAACAGGATCTGCGGTGTGCCGGCCGCCAGGATCACGGGCCGGTGCAGCGAGGGGTTGAGGGCCTTGAAGTCTTCTTCGCGCACATCAGCGAGCTTGGCGGCCAGCGCCACGTCGATGTCGCGGGGAATGTCCACGGTCTGGAAGTAGGGGTGGTTCTCGATCAGCGGCAGCTCGGTGCGAAACGCATCGGGGCTGGCCACGATGTTCTTGACGGCCTGCAGCTTGGGCACGTACATGCGGGTTTCGGCGGGCATTGTCAGGTCCGTGTAGCCGGTGCCCAGGCCCGCTTTCTGGTTGCGCGCGATGGCGCGGCCCACGCTGCCTTCGCCCCAGTTGTAGGCGGCCAGGGCCAGATGCCAGTCGCCGAACATGCCGTAGAGTTTCTGCAGGTAGTCGAGCGCGGCACGGGTGGACGCCAGCACGTCCCGGCGGTCGTCGCGGAAGGCGTTCTGCTTGAGGTCGAAATAGCTGCCCGTGGCCGGCATGAACTGCCACATGCCGGCCGCCTTGGCGGTGGAGACGGCTTGCGGGTTGAAGGCGCTTTCGATGTAGGGCAGCAGCGCCAGCTCGGTCGGCATGCCGCGGCGCTCGAGTTCCTCGACGATGTGGAACAGGTATTTGCTGGAGCGCTCGGTCATGCGCTGCATGTAGTCGGGCCGTGTTGCATACCACTGCTCGCGGTCCTGCACCAGCTCGTGCTGCAGGTCTGGCATGGCAAAGCCGCGGCGAATGCGCTCCCACAGGTCGGCCGGTGCCGACAGCGCGGCGACCTTGCCGCGCGCGGCGTGGGCCGAGGTGATCGGTTGCAGCGGGCCCTTGGCAAGATCGGCGCTGCGCCCGCGCTGCGCGGCGGTGGCGGGCGCGGGCTGGCCCTCAGTGTTCGTGGCATCGGCGGAAGTGCCACGGGTGGCGCAGCCGGTGAGCCAGAGCAGGCCCGCCAGGCATGCGATATGCAGAATTTTCATCGGAACTCGTTTTTCCATTCGCGCAGTGCCGCAAAAACGGCGACCGCGTCGGTGGTGTTGACAGAAGGGTCCCGGCGGCGCGCGGCAGCGGCCACGGCAGGGAGGCGGACGCGCAAGAAGGGGTTGATGTCCCGCTCGAGCGCCATGCGCGAAGGCAGCGTGGGCAGGTTGTGCGCGCGCAGCCGTTCGCATTCTCTGCTGTGGTGGAGCAGGGCGGCGTTGCGAGGTTCCACGACATGGGCAAATCGCAGGTTCGACAGGGTGTATTCGTGGGCGCAGCAAATGCGCGTGTCGCCCGGCAGCGCCGCAAGCGCATCGAGCGAGGCCAGCATCTGCGCCGGCGTGCCTTCGAACAGGCGCCCGCAGCCGCCCGAGAACAGCGTGTCGCCACAAAACAGCAGCGGGGCACCGTCCGCCAGCGTGCAGTGGTATGCAATATGGCCGGCGGTGTGGCCCGGAACGTCGATGACGGCAAACGACAGGCCCAGCGCCTCGACCTGGTCACCGCCGGCCAGCGCCACTGCCGGCGCCGGGATGCGCTCGCGTGCCGGACCGTACACCGCTGCGCCAGTGGCCTCGCGCAGCGCCTGCACTCCGCCGACATGGTCGCTGTGGTGGTGCGTGACTAGAATTGCCTGCAGCCGCAGACCGAGCCGGTCCAGCGCCTGCAGCACGGGCTCTGCTTCACCCGGGTCCACCACCAGGGCGTGGCGGCCGTCGTGCAGCATCCAGATGTAGTTGTCGGAAAAAGCGGGCAGCGGCAGTAGATTCATGAGCGATCAAATTATAGGTATGCACCATTGGTTCGATTCACCGCCCGGCCGCTACCTGCTGGAGTGGGAACAGGCGCGCTTTGACGCCGCCGTGGCCGATGTCTTTGGCTACCAGAGCCTGCAGCTGGGCATGCCATCACTGCAGGGGCTGCGTGCCAACCGCATGCCGCACCGCTGGCTGGCACTCGGCGAGATGCCGCCGCAGCCCACCCTTGCGGGCGGGACGCCGCACCTGCTGGCCCACGCCGTGGCCCTGCCGTTTGCCGACAACAGCCTGGACCTGCTGGTGCTGCCGCACACCCTGGAGCTCAGCCACGACCCCCACACCGCGCTGCGCGAGATCGCGCGGGTGCTGGTGCCCGAGGGGCGCGTGGTCATCAGCGGGCTCAATCCGGCCAGCCTGTGGGGCCTGCGCCAGATGCGCGCGCGCTGGGGACAGCGGCTGGGCAGTGGCACGCTCTACCTGCCCGATACGGGCCAATTCATCGGTCCCTGGCGGCTGCGCGACTGGTTGCAACTGCTGAGTTTCGAGGTCGACGAGGTCCAGTTTGGCTGCTACCGCCCGGCCGTGCGCACGCAAAAATGGCTGCAGCGTTGGGCCTGGGTGGACAGTGTGGGTGAGCGCTGCTGGCCCATACTCGGGGCCGCCTATTTCATGGTGGCCATCAAGCGCGTGCACGGCATGCGCCTGCTGGAACCCGCCTGGCGCAGCACCCGACCGCGCGCTGCGGCCACGGTGCCGGTGGCCAACCGGGCCACTGCCAGCCCTTTCATCGACAGGAATTTTGAGTGAACGAGATACAGATCTATACCGATGGCGCCTGCAAGGGCAATCCGGGCCCCGGGGGCTGGGGCGTGCTGCTGCGCTCCGGTGCGACCGAAAAAGAGTTGTTCGGCGGCGAGCTGGGCACCACCAACAACCGCATGGAGCTGATGGCGGTGATCGAAGCCCTGGCTGCGCTCAAGCGCCCGTGCGCGGTCACGCTCTACCTCGACAGCCAGTACGTGCGCAAAGGCATCACCGAATGGATCCATGGCTGGAAGGCCAAGGGCTGGCGCACCGCGGCCAAGCAGCCGGTCAAGAACGTCGAGCTGTGGCAGCGCCTGGATGCGCTGGTGAGCGAAGGCGGACACCAGATCGACTGGCGCTGGGTCAGGGGCCATTCGGGAGACCCCGGCAACGAGCGCGCCGATGCCCTCGCCAACTGTGGAGTCGAGCGCGCACTGGGCCGCCGCTAAAGCAGCCGGGGCCCCATCTGCCGTCTGTGTAAACGCTGCGTAAAAGCACCTCGCTTTGCCGGAATTGCTGCGACCGAGGCCGCGTTGGGGGCGTGCCGCTGCTACATTCACAGGCTGCCCTTTATGTAACCCAATGTCACTTTCATGGCGTCCAGAGCGATTTATCTTCTTGTAGCCGCGGTCGGCATTGCCGGTGCGGGATCTTTGGCGTGGTGGTTTCAGAGAACTGCGCCGCTGCAGGCTTCTCCTCCTGCCAGCACCGCGCCGGCGAAAGGCGCCGGTGCGTCCGGCCAGCCGGTCGCCGTGGAGGCGGCCCAGGTGCGGCGCATGGCGCTCAGCGATGAGGCCCAGGCCGTGGGCAGCCTGCGCTCGCGCCGCAGCGTGGTGCTGCGCCCCGAGGTGAGCGGGCGCATCGTGCAGCTCAACTTCCGCGATGGCCAGCGCGTGCGCCAGGGCCAGTTGCTGGTGCAACTGGACGACCAGTTGCAGCGTGCGCAGGTGCAGCAAAGCCAAGCCGAACTGTCGATTGCGCGTGCCAACCACCAGCGCAACCAGGACCTGGTGGCGCAAGGCTTCATCAGCCAGCGCTCGGTCGACGAGAGCGATGCGAACCTGCAGGTGGCGCAGGCCAAGCTGGCCCTGGCGCAGGCCACGGCGGCGCGGCTGAAGATCGTGGCGCCGTTCGATGGCATTGCCGGCATTGGCAACACCCAGGTAGGCGACTACCTCAAGGACGGCACCGACATCGTCAACATCGAAGACCTCGACAGCGTGTATGTCGACTTTCGCCTGCCCGAGCGCTTCCAGGGCAAGCTGCGCGTGGGCCAGAGCGCGCGCGTCGAGGTCGATGCGCTGCCGGGCGAGGCCTTCAGCGCCATGGTTCGGGCCATTGACCCGCAGATCGATGCCAACGGCCGTTCGGTCTCCGTGCGCGCCGCCATCGACAACCGGCAGCTGCGCCTGCGCCCCGGCATGTTTGCCCGCGTCACGGCCGTGTTTGGCGAGCGGGCCGATGCGAGCGTGGTGCCCGAAGAGGCGATCGTGCCCAACGGCGCGGGCCACTATGTGCTCAAGGTGGTGCCCCAGGCCCAGGGCGGCATCGCGGTGGCGCAGCGCACCAGTGTCGTTCTCGGGCTGCGCCGCGACGGCTGGGTCGAGGTCGTGCAGGGCCTGCAACCCGGTGACACCGTGGTGACGGCGGGCCAGCAGCGCCTGTCCAAGGACCGTGCTCCGGTGCGCGTCGTGCCATCGCCCCAGGCGCCAGAGGCCGCACCCGAGGCGCAGGCCGCCACGCCGCGCCAGCCCGGCTGACGGCCCCGAACCCTTCTTCCGCTTCTTCCATGCAACTGGCCGAAACCTCCATCCGCCGCCCGGTGTTCGCCACCGTGCTGTCGCTGCTCATCGTGCTGATCGGCGCGGTGAGCTTCACGCGCCTGTCGGTGCGCGAGTATCCGAAGATCGACGAGCCCGTCGTCACCGTCAGCGTGACCTATGCGGGCGCGTCGGCCGAGGTGATCGAGTCGCAGGTGACCAAGCCGCTCGAAGACTCCATCGCCGGCATCGACGGCGTGGACGTGATCACCTCGATCAGCCGGGCCGAGCGCAGCCAGATCTCGGTGCGCTTTCGCCTCGAAAAGGACGCCGACAACGCGGCCGCCGAGGTGCGCGACCGCACCGCACGCGTGCGCAACCGCCTGCCCGACGCGGTGGACGAGCCTGTCATTGCCAAGGTCGAGGCCGATGCGTTTCCGGTGATGTGGCTGGCTTTCAGCAGTGACACCCTGAGCCCGCTGCAGATCAACGACCTGCTCAACCGCATCGTCAAGCCCCGCCTGCAGACGGTGACCGGCGTGGCCGATGTGCCCATCTATGGCGAGCGCCGCTACGCCATGCGCGTCTGGCTCGACCCGCAGCGCCTGGCCGGCTACCGCCTGACGACGCAGGACGTGGAGGACGCGATCCGGCGCAACAACCTTGAACTGCCGGCCGGACGCATCGAGTCGCAGCAGCGCGAGTTCAGCGTCACCTCGCAGACCGACCTGGGCCAGCCGGGCCAGTTCGCCGACATCGTGCTGCGCACGGTCAATGGCTTTCCGGTGCGGCTGCGCGATGTGGCGCGGGTCGAAGAGGGCGCCGCCAGCGACCGCAGCAAGGTGCGGCTCAATGGGCGCGAAGCGATTTCGGTGGGCGTGATCCGCCAGGCCACGGCCAACCCGTTGGAACTGTCGGCAGGGGTGCGCGCCATGCTGCCTACGCTCAAGGCCGACCTGCCGGCCGACGTCACGATCGATGTCGCCAACGACAACTCCATCTTCATCGACCGCTCGGTCAAGAGCGTCTACACCACCATCGCCGAGGCGGTGGTGCTGGTGGCGCTGGTGATCTTCGTGTTCCTGCGCACCCTGCGCGCGTCCATCATTCCCATCATCACCATCCCCGTGAGCCTGGTGGGCAGCTTTGCGCTGATGTCGCTGGCGGGATTTTCGATCAACACGCTCACGCTGCTGGCGCTGGTGCTGGCGATCGGCCTGGTGGTGGACGACGCCATCGTGATGCTGGAGAACATCTACCGCCACATCGAGGAGGGGCTGGACCCGTTTTCGGCCGCGATCAAGGGCGCGCGCGAGATCGGCTTTGCCATCGTCGCCATGACGCTCACGCTGGTGGCCGTGTATGCGCCGCTGGCCTTCACGCCGGGGCGCACGGGGCGCCTGTTTGTCGAGTTTGCGCTGGCGCTGGCCGGGGCGGTGGTGGTGTCGGGCTTCGTGGCGCTGACGCTCTCGCCCATGATGTGTTCGCTGTTGCTCAAGCACAACCCCCAGCCCAACTGGTTCGACCGCAGCATGGAGCGCTGGCTCACGGCGCTGTCCGGCGCCTACGGCCGCCTGCTGCGCTGGATCGTGACCGCGCGCTGGCAAACGCCCGGCAAGCCCGGCGGCGGCCTGCGCGGCAAGGTGTTCCAGGCGCGCTGGATCGTGGTCGGCGCGATGGCGCTCAGCGGCCTGGGCCTGGTGTGGGTGTACCCGACCATGAAGCAGGAGCTCTCGCCCCTCGAAGACCGCGGCACCATCCTGGCCAACATCACCGCGCCCGACGGCGCCACGCTCGATTACACCAACCGCTATGCGCTGGAACTGGAGAAGATTGGCCGCGACTACCCCGAGTTCGACCGCATCTTCGCCAACATCGGCAATCCCACGGTGTCGCAAGGCAGCGTGGTGTACCGCACGGTGGACTGGGAAAACCGCACGCGCAGCACGCTGGACATCGCGCGCGAGCTGCAGCCGCGCCTGGCCAGCCTGCCCGGCGTGAGCGCGTTCCCGATCACGCCGCCCTCGCTGGGCCAGGGCTTCCGGTCGCGGCCGCTGAACTACGTCATCCAGACCTCGGACAGCTACGAGAACCTCAGCGCCGTGGCCGAGCAGATGGTGGCCGAGATGGCGAAGAACCCGGGCATCACCTCGCCCGACGTCGACCTGCGCCTGAACAAGCCCGAACTGCGCATCGACGTGAACCGCGAGCGCGCGGCCGACCTGGGCGTGAACGTGGACGTGGTCGCTAAGGCCATCGAGACCATGCTGGGCGGGCGCACCGTGACCCGCTACAAGCGCGACGCCGAGCAGTACGACGTGATCGTGCAGACCCAGCCCAGCGGCCGCACGGCGCCCGAGGACATCGATGGCATCTATGTGCGCGGGCGCTCCGACGCGATGATTCCGCTCTCGGCCCTGGTCACGGTGCGCGAGAGCGTGAGCCCGCGCGAGCTCAACCACTTCGGCCAGCGCCGCTCGGCGACCATAACGGCCAACCTCTCGCCCGACTATTCGCTGGGCGAAGCGCTGACTTTCATGGACACCACGGCCGCCAAGCTACTCAAGCCCGGCTACACCACCGACCTCAACGGCACCTCGCGCGAGTTCAAGAGCTCGCGGGGCGCGCTGGGCATCGTGTTCGTGCTGGCGCTGGTGTTCATCTTCCTGGTGCTGGCCGCGCAGTTCGAGAGCTTCATCGATCCGCTGGTCATCATGCTCTCGGTGCCACTGTCCATGATCGGCGCGCTGCTGGCGCTCAAATGGAGCGGCGGCTCGCTCAACGTGTACTCGCAGATCGGTCTGATCACCCTGGTCGGCCTGATCACCAAGCACGGCATCCTGATCGTCGAGTTCACGAACCAGTTGCGCGCGCAGGGCGTGGACATGGTCGATGCGCTCATCAAGGCCTCGGCGCAGCGCCTGCGGCCCATCCTGATGACCACGGGCGCCATGGTGCTGGGGGCCTTGCCGTTGGCACTGGCGTCGGGTGCCGGCGCCGAAACCCGCACGCAGATCGGCTGGGTGATCGTGGGCGGCATGTCGCTGGGCACGCTGCTGACCATCTTCGTGGTGCCGACCATGTATTCGCTGTTTGCGCGCCGCTCCGTGCCCGGCGCCAAGACGGCCACGGCCCACGACACGCCGCACGCCGTGGCCGACGCCTGAACCGGGTGTCCAGCGCCTGCAGCCCAGACTTGCTATGGAATAGTGAGCTGTTGGCGCTGGTTGGGTATGGGCTGGAGGCCTTTTTGCTCCATATCGGCGCACGCCGCCCGGTTCCGGCGGTCCACGCCCCTCAGGGGTCACGGGAATGGGGCAGTGGACGCCGGCGCAGGCATGGCGCAGCGCGGGGCCCGGTGCCTATTCCTTGTAGCGTTGCAGCACGTAGGTGCCCGGTGCGTCGCACAGCACGGTGCCTGCCGCGATGGGGGAGGTCGCCTGCCTGCGCGAGGAGTGCCGGGCCAGCCAGGCCTGCCAGGCGGGCCACCACGAGCCCTCGTGCGAGGGGGCCTTGGCCGCCCATGCGCCGGGCTCGGTCCAGCGGCCCCGCGCGGGCCGCGTGTGAATCTGGTAGCTGCGGTGCGGGTGGCCCGGCTCCGAGACGATGCCGGCGTTGTGCCCGCCGCTGGCCAGCACGAAGGTGATCTCGGCGTCGCACAGCTGGTGCAGCTTGTAGACCGAGCGCCAGGGCGAGACGTGGTCGCGCTGCGTGCCCACCAGGAACATCGGTGGCTGGAGATCGGCCAGCGAGACCGCCTGCCCCTCGGCGCAGTAGTTGTGGGTGGCCAGCGCGTTGTGCAGGTACAGCTCGGTCAGGTACTCGTGGTGCATGCGCGCGGGCATGCGCGTGGTGTCGGCGTTCCAGGCCATCAGGTCGTTGGACTGGTCGCGCTCGCCCAGCAGGTACTCGCGCATGCGCCGCGCCCAGACCAGGTCGCGCGAGTGCAGGAACTGGAACGAGCCCGCCATCTGCTTGCCCGACAGGTAGCCCTGGCTGCGGGTGATGTGGTCGAGCAGGTCGATCTGCCCTTCGTCGATAAACAGGCCCAGCTCGCCCGGATCGGAAAAATCGGTCTGCGCCGCCAGCAGGGTCAGCGTCTTCAGCGGCGACAGCAGGTGCTGCTCGGCCACCCCGCCTGCGCGCGCCATGGCCGCTGCGGCAATGGCCAGCAGCGTGCCGCCCAGGCAGTAGCCCACGGCATGCACCGGCGTCTTGCGATCGCCCTGCGTGGCCACTGCCTGCAGCGCGTCCAGTACGCCCAGGCGCAGGTAATCGTCCATCGACAGATCGCTGTCCGCGGCGTCGGGGTTGCGCCACGACAGCATGTACACGGTATGGCCCCGGCCCACCAGGTAGCGCACCAGCGAGTTGTGCGGCGACAGGTCGAGGATGTAGTACTTCATGATCCACGACGGCACGATCAGCACCGGCTCGGGGTGCACCGTCGGTGTCTGCGGCGCGTAGCGGATCAGCTCGATGAGTGGATTGCGGTACACCACCGCGCCCGGCGTCACGGCCACGTCGCGGCCGACCTGGAAGGCAGGGATGCGCTCGGGCTCGCCCGGCAGGGGCACGCCGCTCGCGTCGGCCAGCCAGTGGCGCGCGCCCTGGCGCAGCCGTGTGCCGCCCGACTCCAGCGCATCGCGCAGCACCAGGGGGTTGGTGGCGGGCCAGTTCGCGGGGGCCAGCATGTCCAGCCACTGGCGCGCGAAGAAGCGCGTGAGGTCGGTGTGGTGCGCGGTCATGCCGGGCGCCCAGCTGGCCTCGCGCCAGAAGGCTTCGGCATTGTGAAAGCCCGCGCGCATCTGGCTGTAGGGCCAGTGCGCCCAGGCGTCGTGGCGAAAGCGCGGATCCTCGTCGGGGACGCCGTCTGCCTCGGGCGCGCGCCCATGGGCGTGCAGCGTGTCGGCCCAGAGGCGGGCGGCCAGTGCCGCCAGCTGCAGCTGCCGGCCGGGCGACACGCCCAGGTGCCAGGCCCAGTCCGCAGCGGCCAAGGCCAGCGACACCGGGGACAGCCCGCCTGTGAATTCGGCGCCGCCGGCATGGACCAGGCGGTCCAATTTTTCGGTGGGGGTTTCTGCGGCATGTGCCGCACGTCTGCCGGGTGGGGCGGGCGAGGGGTCGGACGGTTGGGCCATGGCGTGGAGAGGCAGAGGTGAAGGACAGTCCGCACTGCAGCGTGCTTCATGATAGTGCGCTCGCGTGGCGTGCGGGGCCACAAGGCAAAGTGGATTTTCGATGCCCATGCGCCGCAAGCGGACTTGCGGGTGGCGGCGGGTGCGGGCGCAGCGCTTTAATAGGGGGCATTGCAGCCGCTTCGCGGTATCCGCCGGAGCGCACCCGCAGCCAACTCGAAAAGGGCATGACCCATGAGTACCGTGTTCGATCCGTTGCGCCTGTGGACCGTGTCCGCAGATGTGCTGGCGGTCGACAGGGGAGACGCCGAGGGCGTGGTGCAGCGCCAGCGGGCCCGGCTGGCGCTGCTGCTGGAGGCCGTGCTGCGCGGCTCGCGCCTGTACCGGGCACTGTGGCCGGCGTCTGTCCGGCCCGACACGCCCTTGTGCCAGCTGCCGGTGGTCACGCGCGCCCAGCTGATGGAGCGGTTCGACGACTGGGTGACCGATCCCTGCCTGGAGCTCGACGCCTTGCGCGCGTTCACCGCCGACCCCGCACGCCTGGCCGAGCCCTGGATGGGCCGGTACATGGTGTGGGAGAGCTCGGGCACCAGCGGACATCCGGGCATCTTTGTGCAGGATGCGCAGGCCATGGCGGTGTACGACGCGCTGGAGGCGCTGCGCCGCAGCCCGTCCCAACCGCTGGCGCGCTGGCTCGATCCGCTGGGCCTGGCCGAGCGCACGGCCTTTGTCGGCGCACTGGGCGGGCATTTCGCCAGCCATGTGTCGCTGCTGCGGATGGCCGCCCTCAATCCCTGGCTGGGCACCCGCTTGCGCAGCTTTTCCATCCAGGCGCCACTGGCCGAGCTGGTGGCGGAACTCAACGATTTCGCGCCGACCGTGCTGGCCACCTACCCGACGGCGGCTGCCCTGCTGGCCGACGAGGCGGCGCGCGGCAGCTTGCGCATCGCGCCGCGCGAAGTCTGGACCGGTGGCGAGACGCTGGGCGCGGCGGTGCGCACGCACATCGAAAAAAGTCTGGGTTCGGCGGTGCGCAACAGCTATGGGACATCCGAGTTCCTGGCCATGGGCTGGGAGTGCGCCCACGGGGGCATGCACCTCAACGCCGACTGGCACGTTTTGGAGCCGGTGGACGAGCACCACCGGCCGGTGCCCGCGGGCCAGCCTTCGTGCAGCGTGCTGCTGACCAATCTGGCCAATGCGGTGCAGCCCCTGGTGCGCTACGACCTGGGCGACCGCGTCACGCTGCAGGCCGGGCCCTGCGCCTGCGGCTCGCCGCTGCCGGTGTTCACGGTGCAGGGGCGCCAGGACGATCCGCTGCGCATGGCGGGTCGGGGTGGGCGCTGCGTCACGCTGCTGCCGCTGGCCCTGAGCACGGTGCTGGAGGAGGAGGCCGGCGTGTTCGATTTTCACCTGCGCCAGCTGGACCGGCACATGCTGGAACTGCACCTGCCGCTCGAAGGCGAGACGGGTCGCGCTGCCGCCGCGCGCTGCTCTGCGGCCTTGAAGGCCTTTGCCGGTGCCCAGGGGGTGGTGCAGGTCCAGGTGCGCGTGCGCCTGGGCCAGAGCGTGCCGCGCGGGCGCAGCGGCAAGGCCTGCCGCATCGTGGCCTGCAGCCGCTGAGCCGCACGGCCAGGCGCGGTATGCGGGTTTTTCCGTAGAATGCCCGCTTCCCCGCTCCGGGTTGCGGCGGTCGCTGCGCCGGCCCCGGGGCAGCAGAAAAGCCGTGTGTGCCGGTTCCGCGCGCCAGCGGCTTTTTCCCCTTCTCTTCCTTCTTTTCAGGAGCGCAGGCCGCCCGTGGGGCGCCTGTTTGCCGGATATGCAACGTCACTGGCCTGCGTTTGCCTGGGTGTGTTTCGCGATGTGTGTCGGCGTCATGGGCACGGCGCTGGCGAGCCCGCTGTACCCGCTGTACCAGGCGCGCTGGGGGCTGCAGCCCAGCCACATCACCGGCATCTACGTCGCCTACATGGTGGGCGCGCTGTCCAGCCTGCTGTTCCTGGGGCGGCTCAGCGACCGCTTCGGCTTTCTGCCGGTGCTGCGCTGGGGCCTCATGCTGGTGTATGCCGGGGTGCTGCTGTCGGCGGTGGCCTGGAGCGTGCCCTCCTTCGTGGCCAGCCGCGTGCTCATCGGCATTGCCTCGGGAATGATCACCACCTCGGCCTCGCTGGGGCTCACGCAGCTGAGCCGTCCCAGCCAGGTGATGCGCGCGTCGGCCATGACGAGCTTCGCCATGGCGCTGGGCTTTGGCATGGGCCCGCTGGTGGGCGGGCTGGTGGCCCAGTGGGTGCCGCAGCCCCTGGTCACGGCCTATGTACCCAGCCTGTTGCTGGGCGCGCTGGCGATTTATGCGCTGTTCCAGGTCCGCGTGGAAGCGCAGGTGGCGGCGGCCCCGCAGCCACCGCTGGTGCTGCGCGACTGGCTGCCGCGCATCACCTTGCCCCGGCCGGCGGTGCGGCGGCCTTTCATGGTGGCCTGTCTGGGGGCGTTCGGCACCTTCGGCATCTTCGGGCTCTATGCCTCGCTGGCCCCGAGCTTCATGGAGCGCATGGTGCCCTGGCACGGGCCGGCCGTGAGCGGTTTGTCGATCGCCATGATCCTGTTCCTGTCGGCGCTCGTGCAGTGGCTGGCCCGGCCGGTGCACACCAAGACCTGCGCCGTCTGGGGGCTGGGCCTGCTGGCCGCGTGCAACCTGCTGCTGATCGCCACCTCGTTCACCCAGTGGTCGGTGCTGTTCGTGCTCAGCGTGCTGACCACCTCGGCCGGGCACGGGCTGGTGAACCTGGCCGGCATCGCCATCGTCAACAAGGTGGCCCGGCCCGAGACCCGTGCCGGCCTGCTGTCCACGTATCTGGTGGTGGGCTACATCGGCACCATTGCGCCAATCCTGGCCGTGGGCTGGCTTTCCGATGGGCTGGGCCTGGCGGCGGCCCTGGTGATTTTTTGCGTCGCCATGGCGGCCTTGACCGGGGCGCTGGCCTGGGCGGCCGCCCGCACGCCGCTGATCGAGGTGGCCTGAAGCGCGCCGGGCGGGCCCGGTCCAGTCCCGGCCTTCAGGCCGGCGCGTCGAGTTGCTGCAGCGCCCGGGCGAGCGCCTGCGCGTCCTGCGGCCGCACGAGGCGCGTCACTTCCTGGCCGCCGCGCAAAAACACCAGCGTGGGCCAGAGCTTCACGCCAAAGCTGCGGCCCAGGCGCTGGCCGGGGCCGTCCTCGACCTTGATGTGCGCGACATCGGCGCGCGGCGCCAGCGCCTGCTCGATCAGCGGCTGGGCGCACAGGCAGTGGCCGCACCAGGGCGTTCCGAACTCGAGCACGGCCGCGCCGGGCAGTGCATCGACTTCGGCGCGCGTCGGGGGCTGGGGCAGGTG
>NZ_MWOM01000035.1:19908-23916 GCF_012931925.1 Acidovorax sp. SRB_24 | reverse complement strand
GAGCTGAGCACGCCCGAGCCCTGGTTGCCCACGGCGTGCACCTGCAGCGTGCCATCGGGCGCGGTGCCCACGCGGCCGCGCTGGAATTCGGTGCGGCCCGCCTTCTTGCGGATGGCCTGGGCGCTGACTGCGCGCAGCAGCGGTGGCGCGGCGTGCGTGCTGCCCATCATGCGCAGCAGGGCGGGGCGCACAAAAGCGAGAAAGGCCACCATCACCGCCACGGGGTTGCCGGGCAGGCCGAACAGGACGGCGCCGCGCCGGCCGTGTGGGCTATGGTTTTGATAGCTGTCAGCGCTTGTGGGGTAAGCGCTGGAGGCCGATTTGGCGTGAATTTCACCGCGCGGGATGCGGCCCACCGCCATCGGGCGGCCCGGGCGCATGGCGATATGCCAGAAGGCCATCTCGCCGAGCTGGTGCATCAGGGCGCGCGTGTGGTCGGCCTCGCCGACGCCGACGCCGCCGCTGGTGATGATGGCGTCGGCCTGCTGCGCGGCCGAGCGCAAGGCGCTTTTGAGTTGCGCGGGTTCGTCGCGCACCTGGCCCAGGTCGAGCACTTCCACGCCCAGCCGCGTGAGCAGGCCGAACAGGGTGTAGCGGTTGCTGTCGTAGACCGCGCCTTCGCGCGGCGCGTCGCCCAGGCCGAGGATTTCGTTGCCGGTCGAAAAATAGGCCACGCGCAGCCGGCGGCAGACCGTCACGGTTTTCAGGCCCAGGCTGGCCACCAGCCCCAGGGCAGCGGGCGTGAGCAGCGCGCCTCGGGAGAGTGCCACGCTGCCTTCCATCAGGTCTTCGCCCTTGAAGCGGCGGTTGTCGCCGGCGCGCAGCACATCGGCGGCGATCGCGATGTGCTCGCCCGCGGCGTCGGCGCGGGCCTGCGCGAACTCTTGCGGCACGACGGTGTCGAGGCCCGCGGGCATGACGGCGCCGGTCATGATCTTCACGCACTCGCCCGGGCCCACCCGGCCGCGCCAGGCCGCGCCCGCAAAGGCCTTGCCGACCACGCGCAACGCCAGCGGCGCGCCGGCCACGAGCTGGCGGCCGTCGAAGGCGTAGCCGTCCATGGCCGAGTTGTCGTGCGGCGGCACGCTCAGCGGCGAGACCACGTCGTGCGCGAGCACGCGGCCCAGGGCATCGCAAATGCCCAGTTCCTCGGTGCCTTCGACGGGCTGGACGAGGCGCTGCAGGAAGGCCGCCGCGTCGCTCGCGCGCAGCGCCTGGGGGGCGTAGCCTGGCAGCTCGGCGGCAATCTGGGCAAGGGTTTTCATGGGGCGGCGCGGATCAGGGTGGGCAGGGGCAGCAGCATGTGGACCTTGTCGTAGCCCACGCCGTCGACCACGATGGCGTTGGGGTGCCGGCCCCAGGCGCGAAAGCCCGCTTCTTCGTACAGGCGCTGGGCGCTGTCGTTGCCGGCGGTCACGGTGAGGTCGAGCTGGCGCAGTCCGGGCAGGCGCTCGGCCGCGGCAATGCAGGCCGCCAGCAGCTGGCGCGCCAGGCCCTGGCGCTGGGCGGCGGGCGCCACCATCATGCCGAGCACGGTGGCGCGGTGCCGCTCCTTGCGGCGCTGCGCGCGTTCGCAGCCGACGCAGCCGAGCAGCTGGCCCGCCGCATCGAAGGCCCCGAGAAAGAACAGGCCGCTGGCGGGCGCGCCCAGGCGCGGCGCGAATTCGCTGGCCGCCAGGGCCACCGAGGATTCGTGGTCGGACGTGAAGGCCGTGGGCGCGCGGCGCAGCATGTCGTCGCGCAGCGCCTTGTAGGCCGGGGCGTCGCTGGGCGTCAGCGGGCGGATGTGGGTGTTCATGGTGCCAACGGGGGGGCAGCGCCACGCGTGTCTTGTGCGTCAACCATGGCGTGTCGGCTTTCCGTGGTCTGCCCGGGTGCAGGGCGTGCCGCTTCAGCCACCGATGTAGCTCATCTCCACGCGCCGCACGCCCGGGCCCGCGTCGGCCGGCAGGCTGCTGCGCAGCTCGGAATAGCGGTCGCTGCGCCCCTGCCAGATGCCGGCAATGGCCGCGGCCAGCGCCGTGTCGTCGGCGCCGCCGCGCAGCAGGCCGCGCAGGTCGTAGCCTTGGGTGGCGAACAGACACAGGTAGACCTTGCCTTCGGTGGACAGGCGGGCGCGGTTGCAGTCGTGGCAGAAGGCCTGCGTGACGCTGCTGATCAGGCCGATCTCGCCGAGCGCCGGGTCGTGGCGGCCGCTGGCATCGGCCCAGCCCCAGCGCTCGGCGGTTTCGCCCGGCGCGGTGGGCTGCAGCGCCACCAGTGGCAGCTCGGCCTGCAGGCGCGCGATCAGTTCCTTCGAGGGCAGCACCTCGTCCATGCGCCAGCCATTGGTGGCGCCCACGTCCATGTATTCGATGAAGCGCAGCGCCGTGCCGGTGCCGCGAAAATGCCGCGCCATGGGCAGGATCTGCTGGTCGTTGGTGCCGCGCTTGACCACCATGTTGACCTTGATGCCGGTGAGGCCGGCGGCGTGCGCGGCCTCAATGCCGGCGAGCACATCGGCCACCGGAAAGTCGACATCGTTCATGCGCCGGAACACCGCGTCGTCGAGGCCGTCGAGGCTCACGGTGACGCGGTTGAGGCCGGCCTCCTTGAGCGCGCGCGCCTTGCGCGCCAGCAGCGAGCCGTTGGTGGTGAGCGTGAGGTCGGGTGGCGTGCCGTCGACGGTGCGCAGCTCGGCGAGCTGGGCGATCAGGTCCTCGATGTTCTTGCGCAGCAGCGGCTCGCCGCCGGTGAGGCGGATCTTGCGCACGCCGTGGGCCAGAAACTGCCGCGCCAGCCGCGTGATCTCTTCAAAGCTCAGCAGCGCCTGGTGCGGCAGGTAGGCATAGTCCTTGTCGAAGACTTCCTTGGGCATGCAGTAGCTGCAGCGGAAGTTGCAGCGGTCGGTGACGCTGATGCGCAGGTCGCGCAGCGGGCGCCCGAGCGCGTCGGAGAGCCGACCCGGAGAGACCGGGGAATGCCGGGGCCGCGGAGGCTGGAGGGCCGCCAGGCGCTGGTCCACAAGGGGGATGACACGTTCAGCCATGCTGTGATTCTGCCCCACTTGGTCCATGCAGGAATGGCCTGCCGTCGCAGGGGCTTGACCGAGGTCAAGGAGAGGGGCGGAAGCTCAGACGCAGCGCGCGCCGTCGACCTCGATGCACACGCCGCTGATGAAGGCGGCCTCGTCGCTGGCCAGGTACAGCGCGGCATTGGCCACGTCGAGCGCGGTGGAGAAGCGCCCGAGCGGAATGGTGGCGAGAAATCGGGCGCGGCGCGCCTCGTCCACCGGGCCGCCCGCGAACTCGGCGGCCAGGCCGGTGTCGGGGTTGAATACCGGGTTGATGCAGTTGACGCGGATGTTGTCGGGGCCCAGCTCGGCGGCCATCGACTTGCTGGTGGTGATGACGGCGCCCTTGGAGCCGTTGTACCAGGTCAGGCCCGGGCGCGGGCGCAGGCCGGCCGTGGAGGCGATGTGGATGAAGCTGCCGCCGCTGCCGCCCGGGTTGGCGCGCATGGCCGGCACGGCGTGGATGGCCGAGAGGTAGATGCTCTTGACGTTGATCGCATAGACCTTGTCGAACTCGTCCTCGCCCACTTCGAGCATCGGGCGGTTGCGGTGCGTCCAGCCGGCGTTGTTGACGACCACGTCGAGCCGGCCGAAGCGGTGCACGGCTTCATGGACCAGCGCCTTGACCTGGGCCGAGTCGGTCACGTCGGCCTCGAAGAAGGAGGCCGTGCCACCGGCCGCCGTGATCTCGGCCACCACGCGCTGGCCACCGGCGGCGTTGATGTCGGCGACGACGACGCGGGCGCCTTCGGCGGCCAGGCGCTTGGCGATGCCCTCGCCAATGCCGTTGCCGGCGCCGGTGACGATGGTGGATTTGTTCTGTGCGCGCATCGGTTTTGTCTCCTGGAATAGTTCAAATAGGATAGCGTCTTACGCTGGACAGGAAAGAGTTTGGGGCAGATTTCGCCGGATGGATGGCCCCGGTCACTGCGCTTCTGTGGTGGCGGGTGTGGGGG
>NZ_MWOM01000035.1:0-19858 GCF_012931925.1 Acidovorax sp. SRB_24 | reverse complement strand
TCGCGCGGCCATAGAACTGGGGGAAGTATTCCTTCACGCCCGCTCCGTTGAAGTCCCAGCCCGTGCATTGGCCCAGGTGGCGCGGCGGTTCATCGGCGTCGGCCGACGCAAAGGCCGCGGGCAGGGTTTGGAAGGCGGCGGTGGCCAGGTTGAACAGCAGCTCGCGCAGGTGGGTGCAGCTGGCCACGCCGCCCAGGTTTTTCTGGATCGCCTGGCGCCAGCCGCGCCCCATGGTGCAGCCGACCATGGTCTGCAGTGCGGCGCGGGCCTGCGGGCATTCCCGCAGCGGGTGGGTGTCCATGGACGCCTCGATGGCTTGCACGACCAGCACCCGGTTCACGGTCACGCGCAGCCACATGTGGTGGATGGGCTCGCCCGCGCGGCGGATGCCGCCGCCGCGCAGAGCCGGCGCATCGTGCATCTTGCTGTCGTGCAGCTCGCCTTCGAGGTCCCAGAGACCGTCTTCGCGTTCAAAACCTTGGTAGATGACCCGGCGGGCGTGCCGGGCGGTGCGGGGGGCAGGGGGACTCAGGGGCATGGACAGAAAGCTTTGTCAACGAACACAAGGGGAGGGTGGCATGGGCGCACCCCGGGCGCGCGGGACGCCGCGGGTGCGCGCAGGGGGCCATTCAGCCGTGGCGGATGGCCACGGTTTTCAGGGTGGTGAAGCCGTACAGCGCTTCGAAGCCTTTTTCGCGGCCGTAGCCGGACGACTTCACGCCGCCAAAGGGCAGCTCGACGCCGCCGCCGGCGCCGTAGTTGTTGATGAAGACCTGGCCGCTGTGCAGGCGTTTGGCGACCCGGAATTGGCGCGCGCCGTCGCGCGTCCATACGCCGGCCACCAGGCCAAAGCGCGTGGCGTTGGCGAGTGCGACGGCGTGGTCTTCGTCTTCAAAGGCCATCGCACACAGCACCGGGCCAAAGATCTCTTCCTGGGCCAGGCGGTGGTCCACCGGCACGTCGCGCAGCAGCGTGGGCGCCTGGTAGAAGCCCGACTCGGGCGCCTCGTCCACGATCTGGCCCTGGGCCACCATGGGAATGCCGGCCACCTGGGCGTCGCTCAGGAAGTCCCACACGCGTTGCTGCTGGCTCTGGCGGATCAGCGGGCCCACGTCCAGGTCCAGGGCGGCCGGGCCCACGCGCAGCTGCTCGAAGGCCTGGCCCAGGCGCTCCAGCAGGGGCTCGTAGATCAGCGAGTCGATCAGCACGCGCGCGCCCGCGCTGCAGGTCTGGCCGGCGTTTTGCACGATGGCGTTGACCACCACGGGCACGGCGGCGTTCAGGTCGGCGTCGGCAAAGATGATCTGCGGGCTCTTGCCGCCCAGCTCGAGCGTGACCGGGCAGTGCCGCTCGGCCGCCACCTGCTGGATCAGCGTGCCCACGCCGGGGCTGCCGGTGAAGCTGATGTGCTGGATGCCCGGGTGGCGCGCGAGCGCGTCGCCCACCTCGTGGCCGTAGCCGGTGACGATGTTGATGGCACCGGCCGGAAAGCCCACCTCGGCCGCCAGTTGGGCCACGCGCAGCAGGCTCAGGCAGGCGTCCTCGGCGGGCTTGACCACGCAGACATTGCCGGCGGCCAGCGCGCCGCCGACGCTGCGGCCGAAGATCTGCATCGGGTAGTTCCAGGGCACGATGTGGCCCGTGACGCCGTGCGGCTCGCGCCAGGTCAGCACGCTATAGCCGTCCTGGTAGGGCAGGGTCTCGCCGTGCAGCTTGTCGCAGGCGCCGGCGTAGAACTCGAAGTAGCGCGCCAGTGCCAGCGCATCGGCGCGGGCCTGCTTGGTGGGCTTGCCGCAGTCGCGCTGCTCGATGGCGGCCAGTTCTTCGGCGTGCTCGGCCACCTTGTGGGACAGGCGCATCAGCAGGCGGCCGCGCTCGGCGGCGCTGGTCTTGAGCCAGACGGCGTCAAAGCACTGGCGCGCCGCGTGCACGGCCTGGTCGATGTCCTGGGCATTGCTGCGCTGCAGCTCGTCGAAGGGCTGTCCGTCGGACGGGTCCAGCACGGCCAGCGTGCGGCCGCTGGCGGAGGCCATGGAGGCGTTGGCGATGAAGTTGAGCTGCATGAACCAATTGTGCGGCAAATGGCGGAAACGGTCCTATCCTGCGGCCAAAAGTGGCGGAATCGCTTGGTGGTGCTGCGCTGAAAGCTATCGATTTGATAGTTCACACCGGCGCCCGGGGGCGCGCGGGCAGCGCCGGCGCCGCACCGCCGTGGGCCACCGGTTTTGCCGATACAGTGGCGGCTCAAGGAAAAAGTCCGCCATGTACCTGCCCGCCCAGTTCCGCTCCACCGACCCCGCCCATGCGCACGCGCTGATGCGCGCCCACCCGCTGGCCAGCCTGGTGTCCACCGACGACGGGGGCTTTCCGTGCGTCAGCCACCTGCCGCTGCACCTGCAGGAGCGCGCGGACGGCCTGGTGCTGCTGGGCCACTGCGCCAAGGCCAACCCGCACTGGCGCTACCTGCAGGCGCGGCCCCAGGCGCTGGTCACTTTCATGGGGCCGCACGCCTACCTGTCGCCCACGGTCTACCCCGACCTGGCGCGCGTGCCCACCTGGAACTACCTGGCCGTGCACTGCCGGGTGCAGGCTACGCTGGTCGAGCAGCCGGCCGCCAAGGACGCGCTGCTCAAGGCGCTGATCGGCGACCACGAGCCGCCCTATGTGGCGCAGTGGCGCGCGCTGGACGAGGACTTCGCGCACAGGATGCTGGCCGGCATCGTGGCCTTCGAGCTGCGCGTGACCGAGCTGCAGTGCGCGCTCAAGCTCAACCAGCACCGCAAAGAAGCGCACGCCGCCATGTACCAGGCGTACCGGCAGGGCGGCCTCGGCGCCCAGGCGCTGGCGGACTGGATGCAGACCCTGGGCCTGGTGCCCGCGCAGGAGGCTTGAGATGCGCGCCGCCCTCGGCATCGTGTCCCTGCTGCTGGCGTTGGTCATCGTCGGCGTGCTGGCCAAGAAGCAGGTGTCGGCTACGCGCAGCACCGTGCCCGTGCTGCAGCCCGCCGCCGATGCGCCGGCCACGGCCACCGTGCGCGCGCAAAGCCAGCAGGTGCAGCAGCAATACCAGCAGGCCATCGAGGGCCTGGTGCAGCAGGCCCGGCCCCTGCCGGACGATGAAAAATAAAATACCAGTCAAATCGGCCTCCAGCCCTTATGGGGTAATCGCTGATAGCTATCAAAACCATTGCCCATGAGCACGCAAGCAGACGCCGATGCGCACTGGATGCGCCTGGCCCTGGCCGAGGCGCAAGCCGCCGCGCAGGCCGGCGAGGTGCCGGTGGGCGCGGTGGTGGTGCGGGAGGGCCAGGCCATCGCCACCGGCCGCAATGCGCCCGTGCAGGGACACGACCCAACGGCGCACGCCGAGATCGTCGCGCTGCGCGCCGCGGCGCAGCGGCTGGGCAACTACCGCCTCGAAGACTGCACGCTCTACGTCACGCTCGAGCCCTGCGCCATGTGCAGCGGCGCCATGCTGCACGCGCGCATGCCGCGCGTGGTCTTCGGCGCGCGCGACCCCAAGACCGGCGTGGCGGGATCGGTGCTCAATCTGTTTGCCACGCCGCAGCTCAACCACCAGACGGTGGTGCAGGGTGGGGTGCTGGCGGACGAATGTGCGGCGCTGCTGGGCGATTTTTTCCGCCAGCGCCGCCACGAAAAGCGCGCCCAGGCGCTGGCCGCGCACCCGCTGCGCGACGACGCACTGCGCACGCCCGAGGCACGCTTTGCCGACCTGCCCGGCTACCCCTGGGCGCCGCACTATGTGAGCGACCTGCCGGCACTCGGCGGCCTGCGCCTGCACTACCTCGACGAAGGCCCGCAGGACGCGCCGCTCACCTGGCTGTGCCTGCACGGCAACCCGAGCTGGAGCTACCTGTACCGGCACATGCTGCCGGTGTTCACCGCCGCCGGGCATCGCGTCGTGGCGCCCGACCTGATCGGCTTTGGCAAGAGCGACAAGCCCAAGAGGGACGCCTTCCATGCCTTCGCATGGCACCGTGAGGTGCTGCTGGAGCTGGTGGAGCGGCTCGATCTGCGCCGCGTGGTGCTGGTGGTGCAGGACTGGGGCGGCATCCTGGGCCTGACGCTGCCCATGGCCCTGCCCGGGCGCTTTGTCGGCCTGCTGGCCATGAACACGCTGCTGGCGACGGGCGACGCGCCGCTGCCCCAGGGCTTTTGGGCCTGGCGCGAGATGTGCGCGAAAAAGCCCTTGTACGGCGTCGGCAGGCTGCTTTCGCGCGGCAACCCGCATCTGAGTGCGGCCGAATGCGCAGCCTACGACGCGCCGTTCCCCGACCGGGGCTACCGCGCCGCGCTGCGCGCCTTCCCGAAGCTGGTGCCCGATGCGCCCGAGGCGCCGGGCGCCGCGCTCTCGCGCGCGGCACGGCATTTCTGGCAGCACGACTGGGCCGGCCGCAGCCTGACCGTCGTCGGCGCGCAGGACCCGGTGCTCGGTCCGGCGGCCATGCGGCAGCTGCAGCAGGCAGTGCGCGGATGCCCGCCACCCGTGGTGCTGGCGCAGGCCGGCCACTTCGTGCCCGAGCACGGCGCGGCGATCGCCCGGCAGGCTGTGGAATACTTCGCCTCCTGACTCCCGGGCGCGCTGACAGGCCCGCCCGCCCCGCACTTTTCTCGGAGCAGGCCGCAGCACGGCCTGAGCGTTTTGTCTTCTGACCACGACCCCTGCGACTGCGGCCACGACCACGGCCCCAAGCACATCTACATCTATTCCCCCTCGAGCGCGGTGCGCGACAAGGCGGCGTTCCGGCGCGGCGTCAAACGGCTGCAAAAGCTGGGCCACGAGGTCGAGATCGACGCCGACGCGCTGGCCATCCACACGCGCTTTGCCGGCGACGACGCCACGCGCCTGGCGGCCATCCACCGCGCGGCCGCCAGCGGCGCCGATGTGGCGCTGATCTCGCGCGGCGGCTACGGCCTCACGCGCATCCTGCCGGGCATCGACTATGCGGCCGTGGCACGCGCCGTCGACAAAGGCATGCTGTTCGTCGGCGTGAGCGACTTCACAGCCTTCCAGAACGCCGTGCTGGCGCAGACCGGCGCCGTGACCTGGGCCGGGCCGGCGCTGTGCCCGGACTTCGGCACCCGAGGGCTGCCCGACGACATCATGGAAGCCTGCTTTGACGACCTGCTCTCAGGCCACGGCGAAGGCACGGGCTGGCGCATGCCGCGCGAAAAAACCGCCGAGGCGGCGCCGCCGCTGGAGTTCGAGCTTCCCTCCGCGCGCCTGTGGGGCGGCAACCTGGCGGTGCTGGCCTCACTGGTCGGCACGCCCTACCTGCCGCAGGTGTCGGGCGGCATCCTGTTCATCGAGGACGTGAACGAGCACCCCTTCCGCGTCGAGCGCCTGCTCACGCAGCTGCTGCACGCCGGCGTGCTGGCGCAGCAGAAGGCGGTAGTCTTCGGCCAGTTCACCCAGTACCAGTTGGCGCCGCACGACAAGGGCTACAAGCTGCAGACGGTGGTCGACTGGCTGCGCAGCCGGATCGCCGCGCCGGTGCTGACCAATCTGCCTTACGGCCACGTGGACACCAAGGTGCTGCTGCCCGTGGGCCGCGAGGTGGAGCTGTCGGTGCAGGGGCGCGACGCGCTGCTGTACTGGGGCCACGCGCACTGACACGGCGCCGCGCGGCGGCACCACGGGTTTTCAGGGCTGCGTGGCCAGGGGGGCGCTGCGCTGGGCGGCGTACAGCCCCAGGCGCACCATGGTGCGGTGGTTGAGCTCGACGGTGACGGCGGTGCGCGCCAGCGCCGACTGGATGCGCGGCGTGCCGTCGTCGGCCGTGGGGTACAGGCGGGGCTGGTCCAGCTGGGCGCCGCCGCGCTCGATCAGGCTGGCCACCAGGGGCTGGTTGGCCTTTTGGCTGCGGCGCAGCACGATCGCGGTGTCGCCGTTGTCCAGCCGCACAAAGGTGCCGGGCGGGCACAGGCCCACGGTGCGCACCAGCATGTAGCCCACCTCGTCGCGCTGGTCCACTTCTTGGCCCACCAGGGCGCGCACCGAGTCGGTGGCGCTGCGGCCCGGGCGCGACTTGCGCGGGCTGATCATGGCGGCATAGCGGTCGATGGTGCCCAGGATGCGCGTGAGCCGGTCGACGTCCAGCATCTCGGCCAGGGGCGTGCGCTCGGTCAGGTTGGTGTGGTGCTGGCCGACCAGCTCCAGCCACAGGTCGTCGGTGATGTTGAGGCGCTCGAGCAGCAGCAGGCCCAGCTCGGGGTGCTGGCGGATGGCCTCTTGCTGCGCGGCGTTGGGGTGTTCGCGCTGATTGGCCAGCTCGTCCTGCAGCGCCGTCATGCCGATGTTCATCGTCATGGCGGCGCGCACCAGGGCGTTGCGCTCGTGGCCGGGCAGCGCGAATTCGCGCGCCATGATGTGGCACAGCGTGGCGCAGACCAGTGCGTGCGAAGCGCTGTAGCCCACCGTGGAGGTCGAGGCGAGCTGGAACATCAGGTAGAGCGAGGCATCGATGTCGTGCGCCACCAAGTCCTGCAGCCAGCGGTCGAACTGGCGCACCTTGGCGGCAAAACCCTGCACCTGCTCCGGCTGTGCCAGCAGCACCGACAGGCCCGATTCCAGGTCGGACCACAGGCTCAGCAGGTCTTCGTATTCCTCGTCGATGGCGGTGCGGGCCGGGGAGATCATGGGGCCTCAGTGGCGCTTTTCCAGCACCATCTGGTCGTTCACCCGGCTCATCTGGAATTCGGTCAGAAAGTTGTTGCCCAGCAGCACGTAGGGCATGGGCTGGGGCATGACGACGGCGTCCACGCCATACACCTGCACGTCGCCGATGCGCACCGAGTCGAGCTTGAGGCGCCAGCCCTGGGCCACGCCGTTGGCCATGCCCATGCGCACGGCCTGGCCGCTGCGGTAGCTCAGGCCCATACGGTCGGCGTCGGACTGGCCGATGGCCACCGTGGTGGCGCCGGTGTCGACCATGAACTGCATGACCTGGCCGTTGATCTGGCCCTGGTTGACAAAATGCCCGCGGCTGTCGGCCGTGAGCACGATGCGCCGGCTGCCGCCGCGCGCGCCGATGCTCACGGGCGCTTCGCCCAGGCGCACGGTGCGCCGCACGCCGCCGAGGTCGACCACGGCGTCGTCCCGGCCCACCGACACCACCTTCACACCCTGGTGGCTGTCGCCCGGCGCCATGCCGCGCGGTGGCGTGCCATCGACCACCAGCAGCGCCTTGCTGCCCAGGATGCCCGTGAGCGCCACCGCCTGCGCGATGGCGGCCGCTGGGCAGAGCAGCGCGCAGGCCAGCAGGGGCCGCAGGCGGTGTCGCATGGCGGGCTCGGCGCAGTTCAGTCGCGGAAGTTGTTGAACGACAGCGGCATGTCGGCAATGTCCTTGCGGATCAGCGCCATGGCGGCCTGCAGGTCGTCGCGCTTGGCGCCGGTGATGCGCACCTTCTCATCCTGGATGGCGGCCTGGACCTTGATCTTGCTGTCCTTGATGAGCCTCTGCAGCTTCTTGGCCAGCTCGCTCTCGATGCCGTTGCGCACCTTGATCACCTGCTTGACCTTGTCGCCACCGATCTTCTGCGGCTTGCCGATGTCGAGGAAGCGCACGTCCACATTGCGCTTGGTGAGCTTGCCGCGCAGCAGGTCTTCGACCTGCGTGAGCTGGAACTCGGCGTCGCCGTACATGGTGATCTCCTTGTCCTTGAGTTCCACGGCGGCGGAGGTGCCCTTGAAGTCAAAGCGCGTGCCGATTTCCTTGGCCGCGTTTTCGACGGCATTTTTCACTTCGACGAAGTCGGCTTCACAAACGGTATCAAAAGATGGCATGGCGTGGTCTCTCCCAAAAATCGCGCCGCACCGGGAGCCGGTGCGACAATCCGGCCGATGTTAGTCGAGAAAAATGCCTCCCTTCAGCCCTACAACACCTTTGGCATCGTCGCCCGCGCCGAGACGCTGGTGCGCGTGCGCTCCCATGCCGACATTGCCGCGCTGCGCGCCGACCCGGTGTTGGGCCAGGCGCCGGTGTTCGTGCTCGGCGGCGGCAGCAACGTGGTGCTCACGGGCGACGTCAAGCCCGTGGTGCTGAAGGTGGAAATCCGGGGGCGGCGCCTGGTAGAGGAAACCGAGCACGCCTGGATCGTCGAGGCCGGCGCGGGCGAGCCCTGGCACGACACCGTCGCCTGGACGCTCGCGCAGGGCTGGCCGGGCCTGGAAAACCTGGCGCTGATCCCTGGCACCGTGGGCGCCGCGCCGGTGCAGAACATCGGCGCCTATGGCGTCGAGCTGCAGGACCGCTTCGACTCGCTCGACGCGGTCGACCTGGCAACGGGCCAGGGCTTCACGCTCGACGCCGCCCAGTGCGCGTTTGGCTACCGCGATTCGGTCTTCAAGCACGCGCCGGTGCAGGCGGGGGAAGCCGGCCGCCTACCGCGCGGCATGGGCCTGGCCGGGCGCGCGCTCATCACGCAGGTGCGCTTTCGGCTGCCCAAGCCCTGGAAGCCGGAGCTGGGCTATGTCGAGCTCGAGCGCCGCGCCGCCGAGGCCGGCGTCGCACAGCCCACGGCGCAGCAGATTTTCGACTGGGTCTGCGCCATCCGGCGCGCCAAGCTGCCCGACCCGGCGGTGCTCGGCAACGCCGGCAGTTTCTTTAAGAACCCGACGGTGACGCCCGAGCAGTGCGCAGACATCATCGCGCGCGACCCGAAGATCGTGCACTACGCGCTGCCCGACGGCCGCATCAAGCTCGCCGCGGGCTGGCTCATCGACGCCTGCGGCTGGAAGGGCAAGACCGTGGGCCAGGCCGCGGTGTACGAAAAGCAGGCCCTGGTGCTGGTCAACCGCGGCCGCGGCGAAAGCAGCGTGACCGGCGGCGAGGTGATGACGCTGGCCAAGGCTATCCAGACCAGCGTCTACGAGCGCTTTGGCATCCGGCTCGAGCCCGAGCCGGTGGTGGTGTGAGGCGCTGCAACGCACCAGAATGCTCCTCTTTGCATAGCTGCTAACGCTTTCTTCATCAGCGTTAGAGGCCAAAATGGCCATGAAAAAACCGCTCGAAGGCGGTTTTTTCATGGAGCGCGCCGTCATTGCGCAGTGCGGTCATGCCCCCAGGGTCGGTAGTCCGCATCGGTCGCCAGCACCCACAGGGCCAGCAGCGCGACGGCGATGCCCGAGACGACGGCATTGACCATGGCGTTGTGGTTCGTGCTGAAACCCAGCACCCACGGCGACGCCACCATCCACAGGCCCAGCACGCCTTCGGTCCACTCTTCCCAGGCGCGTGGCAGGAAATACGCGCCGAGCGCGGCGGCGATCAGGGCCACCCCGACGACCACACCGTTGGCCGTGGGCGCCATCTGGTTCTGAAAGCCCAGTACCCACGGTGACAACGCAAGCCAGGCGCCCAACAGCGCGTTGACCGGGTCTTGCCAGTGTTTCACTTGCTTCATGGTTCCACCTCCCGCCGCCGCAAACACGCTTGGCGGCTTCTGGTTGGACTGGCAGGCCGGCGTGCGGGTTCCATCTGCCGGGGGCTCGCCAGGCACCATCCCAAAATAAAAAACCGCCCGGCCAAGTGGCGGGGCGGTCGAGGCGTTGCGGCAAACGCTTCTATTTCAATAGCTGTCAGCGCTGTCTGGACAAGGGCTAGAGGCTAATTTGGCTGTGCATCCGCAGGTCGCAGGTTCAGTTTTTGTCGCCATTGCCCAGCTGCGCCAGCGCCGCATCGCCGCCCAGCGACAGCAGGCCCGCGCCCGCGTAGATGCCGAGCTTGGCGCGCGTGTCCACGATGTCGAGGTTGCGCATGGTCAGCTGGCCGATGCGGTCCAGCGGCGAAAACGGCGCATCTTCGACCTTTTCCATCGACAGGCGCTCGGGGTGGTAGGTCAGGTTGGGGCTTTCGGTGTTGAGCAGCGAATAGTCGTTGCCACGGCGCAGCTCCAGCGTCACGGTGCCGGTGACGGCGCGCGCCACCCAGCGCTGGGCGGTTTCGCGCAGCATGATGGCCTGCGGGTCGAACCAGCGGCCCTGGTAGAGCAGGCGGCCGAGCTTGAGGCCGTTCATGCGGTACTGCTCGATGGTGTCCTCGTTGTGGATGCCCGTGACCAGGCGCTCGTAGGCGATGTGCAGCAGCGCCAGGCCCGGGGCCTCGTAGATGCCGCGGCTCTTGGCTTCGATGATGCGGTTCTCGATCTGGTCGCTCATCCCGAGGCCGTGGCGGCCGCCTATGCGGTTGGCTTCTAGGATCAGCTCGACCGGGTCGTTGAACTCGACACCGTTGAGCGCCACGGGCTGGCCTTCTTCAAAGCGCACCGAGACTTCCTCGGCCTTGACGGCGACTTCTTCCTTCCAGAACGCCACGCCCATGATCGGGTTGACGATGCGGATGCCGCTGCTGAGGAACTCCAGGTCCTTGGCCTCGTGCGTGGCGCCGAGCATGTTGGAGTCGGTGCTGTAGGCCTTCTCGGCACTCATCTTGTAGCCAAAGCCGTGCTGCGTCATGAAGGCCGACATTTCGGCGCGGCCGCCGAGCTCGTCGATGAACAGCTGGTCGAGCCAGGGCTTGTAGATGCGCAGCGCCGGGTTGGTGAGCAGGCCGTAGCGGTAGAAGCGCTCGATGTCGTTGCCCTTGTAGGTGCTGCCGTCGCCCCAGATGTGGACGTCGTCTTCCTTCATCGCGGCGACCAGCATGGTGCCGGTGACGGCGCGGCCCAGCGGCGTGGTGTTGAAGTAGGTCAGGCCACCGGTGCTGATGTGGAACGCGCCGGCCTGCAGCGCCGCAATGCCTTCGTGCGCCAGCTGCGTGCGGCAGTCGATCAGGCGCGCCTTCTCGGCGCCGTACTCCACGGCCTTGCGCGGGATGGCGTCGTAGTCGGGCTCGTCGGGCTGGCCGAGGTTGGCGGTGTAGGCGTAGGGCTGGGCGCCCTTGAGCTTCATCCACAGCAGGGCGGCGCTGGTGTCCAGGCCGCCCGAGAAGGCGATGCCGACCTTTTGGCCGACGGGAAGGTTTTGAAGAATGGTGGCCATGGGCGCAGATCCTGTGAGGTGGCGGAAAGGGGCGGGGCAGTCCAAGGGGCGGCGCCACCGGGCGCCGCGCGTGCAGCCGAAGCTCAGCCGAAGTGGCAGATGTAGTGGTAGGCCTCGGTCACGCGGATGTCGAACCTGGAATTGCCGGGGATGCTGAATGTGTCTCCGGGCGCGCTGGCCAGCCAGGCGTCCGTGCCGTCCAGGCGGTATTCGCAGCGGCCGGCCACGCATTCCATGGTTTCGGGCGCGCCCGTGTTGAAGGTGAGCGTGGCGGGCAGCACCACGCCGACCGATTTCTTCGTGCCATCGGGGAACGTGATGCCGTGGCTCACGCATTTGCCGTCAAAGTACACGCTGGCCTGGGTGGTGACGGAGACGCCGTCGATTTTTTCGGTGGTCATGGAAGGGCTGCTGGCAGGGAGAAACCGGCAATTTTAGGCCACCGCACGCAGGGCCGCCGCGCGCGCGGCGCAAGGCCGGCGGTGGCACAAAAAAAGAGCCCCTGCGGGCTCTTGGAGGCAGGGGCTGCTGCTGCCGTCAGCGCCAGTGGCCGCGGTGGCCACCCCAGCCGCTGCTGAAGCCCAGGTCGATGGAAACCGCCGGGTTCACGTACACGGGCGCCGGTGCATAGGCAGGGCCATAGACGGCGGGGTAGGCGGGTGCACCGTAGCCCGCGTTCGTCACCACCACGCCCGGCTGGCTGCTGGCGCCTTGCGGCGGGCCGTAGGGGCCGGGCTGGGTGGAATAGGTCTGGCCGTAGGGTGCGCCGTTGTCCAGGGGCTGGACCTGCACGGCGATGGTGCGGCCCGGATCGGTCTGCGTCTGCGTGGTGTACTGGCGCCCCGCGTACTCATAGACCACGGTGTAGCCCACGGTGCGGTTTTCGTAGAAGGTTTCGGTGCTGCAGCGCTGCACGTTCTGGTAGGCGGGCCGACCGTTGCCTTCGATCTGGTTGCCCAGCAGCGCGCCCCCGATCACGCCGAGCGCCGTCGCCGCCGCGCGGCCGCTGCCGCCGCCAATGGCATTGCCGGCTGCGCCGCCCGCAATGGCGCCCAGCACCGCGCCGCCGCCCGTGGTTTGGGGGCCGGTGTAGACCGTTTCGTTGCCGCACACCTGCTGCGGCACCGCCACCTGCTGCACGATGGGGGTAGAGGAGAGCACGCGGGCCTGCTCTTGTGCGCTCGCAAGCGCAGCGGTGCAGGCAAGGAGGGAGAAGAGTGCGAGTTTTTTCATGAAGGAACCCCTTTCGGGTCTTGCGGGCTTGAACAGCCTCTTAACGCGCCAGACCTGGCAAAAGTTTATGCGCTGGCTGCAAACGCAGGGCTTGCGCACCGTAAATCTGCGTAAAGAACGGTGCTGCGTCAGCTGGCCGCGCCGCCGTAGAGCCACTGCACCCACAGGGCCGGGTCGAAGCCCACTGTGGTGCGGGCACCGCCGTGGTGGCGCCACTCGACCACGGGGCGCTTGATGGCGCTGGCGTGGGCCTGCAGCAGGGTGCCGGCGCTGGCCGCGTCGTGCACGCCGGCCTGGGTGGCGGGGTCGAGCTTGCGCCAGGTGGTTCCCTGGCGGTTGACGAGCTTTTCCCAGCCCAGGGCGGCCATCCAGTCGGCCAGCCGGTCGGCGGGAACGCCGTGTTTCTTGAAATCGTGGAAGCGGTGCTCGACGCCTTGGGCCGTGAACCAGGCACGGGACTTTTTCACGGTGTCGCAGTTGGCAATACCGTACAGGGTGATGTCAGGGGTACTCATGCGCGCCATCATGCGCCACCCGCCTGCTCGGCGACAATGGTGCCCTGTATGCACACCACTATCCATACCCTGGAAGGCTGGCTCGCCCACTGCGAGCGCCTGCACCCCCTGAACATCGACATGGGCCTGGAGCGGGTCAGCGAGGTGGCACGCCGCATGGCGCTGCGCTTCGACTGCCCGGTGATCACCGTGGCCGGCACCAATGGCAAGGGCTCGACCTGCGCCATGCTGGAGGCCGTGGCGCTGCAGGCGGGCTACCGCACGGGCGTCTACACCTCGCCGCACCTGGTGCACTTCGAGGAGCGCTGCCGCATCCATGGCGAATCCGTAGGTGCTTCTGATTTGATAGCGAACTTCGCAGCGGTGGAGGGCGCCAGAACGCAAAATGGCAACGATGTCTCGCTGACCTACTTCGAATTCACCACGCTGGCCATCCTGCGCCTGATGAGCCACGCGCGGCTCGATGTCGCCATCCTGGAGGTGGGGCTGGGCGGGCGGCTCGATGCCACCAACGTCATCGATGCGGACTGCGCCGTCATCACCAGCATTGACGTGGACCATGTCGAATACCTGGGCCCGGACCGCGAGAGCATCGGCCGCGAGAAGGCCGGCATCATGCGCACCGGGCGCCCCGTGGTCGTCAGCGACCCCATGCCCCCGCAGAGCGTCATCGACGGTGCACGCGAGATCAATGCAGACCTGTGGCGTTTCGGCGAGGACTTCAATTTTTCGGGCGACAAACAGCAGTGGAGTTGGGCGGGGCGGGGCCGGCGTTATGCGGGTCTTGCCTATCCGGCATTGCGCGGCGCCAACCAGCTGGTCAATGCCGCCGGCGCGCTGGCGGCGCTCGAGGCCTTGCGCGCCCGCATTCCTGTCACGGCGCAGGCCGTGCGCAACGGCCTGGCCCTGGTCGAGCTGCCGGGGCGCTTCCAGATCGTTCCGGGCCAGCCCACCTTGGTGTTGGACGTGGCGCACAACCCGCACTCTGTGGCGGCGCTCACGGCCAACCTCGACGCCATGGGCTATTTCCCGACCACGCACGCGGTGTTTGGCGCGATGGCCGACAAGGACCTGGCGCCCATGTTCGCCAAGGTGGGGCCGCTGATTGACCGCTGGTATTTCACCAGCCTGCCCACAGCGCGCGCCGAAACGGCGGCGGGGCTGCAGCAGAAGTGGAACGCCCTGCAGATCGTGGCGGGCGGGCGGCGCGACGTGTCCAGCAGCACGCATGGCAGTCCCGAGGAGGCGCTGGCGGCGGCGGTGGCGGCGGCGGACCCCGCTGATAGAATCATTGTCTTTGGCTCGTTCTACACGGTGGGCGGCGTTTTGCAACATGGCACGCCGCGCCTGCAAGCCAAGCACATGGACCACTAGGTCCACACGGGTTTTCGCACTTCCATGGCATTTTTCAAGTTTCGGTGGCCGGGCCAAAAGGGGCAAGGCAACAAGGCGGCAAAGCCTTCGCGTGCCCCACGCGCCGAGAGCATCGACGTGATGCGCCGGCGTGCACGCCATCGCTTGATCGGGGCGGCCGTGCTCGTGCTGTTGGGCGTGGTGGGTTTTCCCATGCTGTTCGATACGCAGCCCCGCCCGATTCCCGTCGACACCCCCATCGAGATTCCCGACCGCAACAAAGTGGCCCCGCTCGTGGTGCCTGCTGCCCCCGCGCCCAGTGCGCGCGCGCCCGATGTCGCCAGCCTGGCCGATGGCGAAGAGGTGGTGACGCCCGCCCGTGAGGCGCGAAAGCCTGCGGCCGAGGCACCGGTGGCGCAGGCCAAGCCAGAGCTGCGGGCCGAACCCAAGCCCGAGCCCAAGCCGGTCGCAAAGCCCGAACCCAAAACCGAACCCAAAGCCCCGCCGCGCCTTGCGGCCGAGTTCAAACCGGAGCCCAAACCCGAATCCAAGTCGGCCGTGCACAGCGACGACGCCGCGCGTGCGCGCGCCTTGTTGGAAGGGCGCACGGCGCAGGCCACGGCGCACGCGGACGAGGGCCGTTTCATTGTGCAGATCGGCGCGTTTGCCGACACCGACAAGGCGCGCGAAGTGCGCCAGAAGCTCGAACGCGCCGGACTCAAAACCTATATGCAGGTGGTCGAGACCAAGGACGGCAAGCGCACCCGTGTGCGTGTGGGACCGTTCGAGGGGCGTGGCGACGCAGACAAGGCCGCCGCCCGCATCAAGACGCTGGATTTGCCTGCGTCCATCCTCACGCTGTGAATCTGCGCGCTCGCCCATGGCTTCGCTGGACTGGATTTTTGTGGCGGTGCTGCTGGCCTCGATGCTGATCGGTGCCTGGCGCGGCCTGGTGTTCGAGGTGTTGTCGCTGTTGGGCTGGGTGGTGGCATTCATCGCGGCGCAGTGGTTCGCCGCCGACATGGCGGCGCTGCTGCCCATCGGCGAGGTGCAGGGGCCGGTGCGCCATGCGGCAGGCTTCGTCGTGGTGTTCGTGATCGCGATCTTTGCCTGCGGCTTGGTCGCCTGGCTGGGCAAGAAGTTGGTCGAGGCCACAGGCCTGCGCCCCGCTGACCGCACCTTGGGAGGCATGTTTGGCGTGCTGCGCGCCGTGGTCTTGCTGCTGGCCGTGGCCGTGGTCGTCGAATTGACGCCCTTGCATGAGGGCGCCTGGTGGCAGGAGTCGCGCAGCGCGCCCCTGTTGTCGGTGGCGCTCCAGCAATTGAAGCCGGCGCTGCCCGAGGAGTTTGGCAGGCACCTGCCTTTGTGAACGGATTCGTGGGTGGGCGCCGGCCGTCGGTCGAGCTGCCTGCCATAGCTTTGCGGGCTTGGCCCCGCCAATGGATGAAAGTCAACTATGTGTGGAATCGTCGGTGTCGTCAGTGCGACCCCCGTCAATCAACTGATCTATGACGCTCTGCTGCTGCTGCAGCACCGGGGCCAGGATGCCGCCGGCATCGTGACCCAGCAGGGACGCAAGTTCTTCATGCACAAGGCCAAGGGCATGGTGCGCGACGTGTTTCGCACGCGCAACATGCGCGCGCTGCCGGGCAACGCCGGGCTGGGCCAGGTGCGCTACCCCACGGCGGGCAATGCCTACAGCGAAGAAGAGGCGCAGCCCTTCTATGTGAACGCGCCTTTTGGCATCGTGCTGGTGCACAACGGCAACCTGACCAATGCGCAGGCCCTGCGCGCCGAGCTGTTCTCGACCGACCACCGCCACACCAACACCGACAGCGACTCCGAAGTCCTGCTCAATGTGTTTGCGCACGAGCTCGAGCGCGCCACGCGCGGCGTTCCTCTGCAGCCCGACGACGTGTTTGCCGCCGTGCGTGCCGTGCACCAGCGCATCAAGGGTTCGTACGCCGTCATCGCCCTGATTGCCGGTCACGGCCTGGTGGCATTCCGCGATCCGCACGGCATCCGCCCGTTGGCCATGGGGCGTGGTCCGGACGGCACGGTCATGGTCGGCAGCGAGTCGGTGGCCCTGGAGGGCACGGGCCATGTGTTTGAACGCAACATCGCTCCGGGCGAGGCGATTTTCGTCGCGCTGGACGGGCAGGTGCATGCGCAGCAGTGCGCAGAGGCGCCCCGGTTGCAGCCCTGCATTTTCGAGTTCGTCTACCTGGCGCGACCCGACTCCGCACTCGACGGTATCTCCGTCTACCAGGCGCGGCTGAACCTCGGCGAAGCCCTGGCCAAGCGCGTGGTCTCCACCGTGCCGCCCAGCGAAATCGACGTGATCATTCCCATTCCGGAGTCGAGCCGTCCCAGCGCCACGCAACTGGCGCATTTGCTGGGCGTGCCGTACCGCGAAGGGTTCGTCAAGAACCGCTACGTGGGCCGCACCTTCATCATGCCGGGGCAGGGCGTGCGCAAGAAGTCGGTGCGCCAGAAGCTCAATGTGATCGCCAGCGAGTTCAAAGGCCGCAACGTGCTGCTGGTGGACGACTCCATCGTGCGCGGCACCACCAGCCGCGAAATCGTGCAGATGGCGCGCGACGCAGGCGCGCGCAAGGTCTATCTGGCCAGTGCCGCACCGCCAGTGCGCTACCCCAACGTGTACGGCATCGACATGCCGACCAGCACCGAACTGGTGGCGCACGGCCGCAGCGTCGAAGAAGTGCGCGCATGGATCGGCTGCGACGCCTTGATCTACCAGGACGTGGACGGCATGAAGAAGGCCATTGGCTCGCTCAATCCGGAGCTCGACGGGTTCGACGCGTCCTGCTTTGATGGCGTCTATGTGACCGGCGACATCAACGCCAGCGATATCGAGCGCCTCAACCAGACCCGGGTCGGCGCACAGGAGGGCGATGAAGACACTTCGCGCCTGGCCCTGCCGAACGCGCAGGACGCATAAGCCCATGCTGGAACCGATACAAAAAGGAACTGCGCAATGAGCCGCGAACTCCCCCCCGGCCTGCACCCCGAGACGCTGGCGGTGCGCCAGTCGGTGCCCCGCAGCGCTTACGGCGAGAACTCCGAAGCGCTCTACCTGACCAGCAGCTTCGTGCAACCCGACGCGGCCACCGCAGCGCGGCGCTTTGCCGGAGAGGAAGAGGGCTATACCTATTCGCGCACCTCGAACCCGACCGTGACGGCGTTCGAGCAGCGCCTGGCGGCGCTGGAGGGCACGGAGGCGGCGATCGGCACGGCCAGCGGCATGTCGGCGATCTTGCTGATGTGCATGGGGTTGCTCAAGGCGGGCGACCATGTGGTGTGCTCGCAGTCGATGTTCGGCTCGACCATGCGGCTCATCGGCGGAGAGTTTGCACGCTTTGGCGTGCAGTCGACCTTTGTGCCGCAGACCGATACCGCCGCCTGGAAAGCGGCCCTGCGCCCCGAGACGCGGCTCCTGTTTGCCGAGACGCCGACCAACCCGCTGACCGACCTGTGCGACATCGAGGCGCTGGCCGACATCGCGCATGCGGCCGGCGTGCTGCTGGCCGTGGACAACTGCTTTGCATCGCCCGCGCTGCAGCAGCCCGCACGCCTGGGCGCCGACCTGATCATCCATTCGGGTACCAAGTTCCTCGATGGCCAAGGCCGCGTGATGGCCGGCGCGGTGTGCGGCCCGCGCGCCCTGATCGAAGACAAGCTCGCGCCGCTGTTGCGCAGCGCCGGCATGAACCTGTCGCCGTTCAACGCCTGGGTGGTGCTCAAGGGCATGGAGACGCTTTCCATCCGGGTGAAGGCGCAAAGCGACTCTGCTTTGATCCTGGCGCAATGGCTTGAAGCGCATCCGGCCGTGGCGCGCGTGTACTACCCGGGGCTGGCGTCCCACCCGCAGCACGCCCTGGCCATGCGCCAGCAGTCGGGGTCGGGCGGCGCTGTGCTGTCCTTCGATGTGCGCGCCAGCGGCGCGGCCGCAGGCCGCGACCGGGCTTTCCATGTGATCGACAGCACCCGTGTGTGCAGCATCACCGCCAACCTGGGCGACACCAAGACCACCATCACCCACCCCGCCAGCACCTCGCACGGGCGCCTCAGCGAAGAGCAGCGCCGGGCGGCCGGCATTGGCCAGGGGCTGATCCGCGTGGCCGTGGGCCTCGAACACCTCGACGATTTGAAAGCCGACCTCGCACGGGGTCTGGACACCTTGCCATGACCGAGAACACCTCTTCCACGCGCGTGCGCACGCGCTTTGCACCGTCGCCCACGGGCTTCATCCACCTGGGAAATATCCGTTCTGCGCTGTACCCCTGGGCATTTGCGCGCGCCACCGGCGGCGACTTCATCCTGCGCATCGAGGACACGGACCTCGAACGCTCCTCGCAGGCGGCGGTGGACGTGATCCTTGAGGGCATGCACTGGCTGGGCATGGACCCCGACGAGGGGCCGTTCTACCAGATGCAGCGCATGGACCGCTACAAGGAAGTGCTGGCGCAGCTGCAGGCGGCCGGGCATGTGTATCCGTGCTACATGGGCGTGGCCGAACTCGACGCCTTGCGCGAGGCACAAATGGCCGCCAAGGAGAAGCCGCGCTATGACGGCACCTGGCGGCCCGAGTCTGGCAAGACGCTGCCGCCCGTGCCTGCGGGCGTGCAGCCTGTGCTGCGCTTCAAGAATCCACAGGGCGGCGTGGTGGCCTGGGACGACAAGGTCAAGGGGCGCATCGAAATCCGCAACGATGAACTCGACGATCTGGTGATCGCGCGCCCCGACGGCACGCCCACCTACAACTTCTGCGTGGTCGTGGACGACATCGACATGGCCATCACGCATGTGATCCGCGGCGATGACCATGTCAACAACACGCCCCGACAGATCAACATCTTCCGCGCCCTCGGCAAGGAGCCGCCGGTCTACGCCCACCTGCCCACCGTGCTCAACGAACAGGGCGAGAAGATGAGCAAACGCAACGGCGCCAAGCCGGTGACCCAGTACCGCGACGAGGGCTATCTGCCCGAAGCCATGGTGAACTACCTGGCACGCCTGGGCTGGAGCCATGGCGACGACGAGATCTTCAGCCGCGAACAGTTCCTGCAGTGGTTCAACCTGGACCACCTCGGTCGCAGCGCCGCGCAGTTCGACGAAGCCAAGCTGCGCTGGGTCAACGCCCAGCACCTCAAGGCCATGCACGACGACGCACTGGCCGCGCTGGTGGCACCGCAGCTGGAGAAGCGAGGCATCGCCGCCGCAGACCTGGCGGACGGCCGCTTGCCGCGCATCTGCGCGTTGTTCAAGGACCGCTGCGACACCACGGTGGCGCTGGCCGACTGGGCCCATGTGTTTTACAGCGAGGCGGTAGACGCCGCGACCGAAGAGCGCGAAAAGCATGTTACGGGCACGGTGGCCCCCGCACTGGACGGCCTGGTGCAGGCGCTGCAGGACTGCGCCTGGGATCGGCAGGCCATCGGCGCGGCCTTCAAGCAGGTGCTGGCGGACCACGCCTTGAAGATGCCGCAGCTGGCGATGCCGGTGCGCGTGCTGGTGGCCGGCACCGCGCATACGCCCTCGGTGGATGCGGTGCTGGAATTGATGGGCAGAGAAAAAGTTGCTGCAAGATTGCAAAAGCGCTGAAAAACCTGTCTATAATTCAAGGCTCAGGTGATCGCGGCAAACAATAGGTTGATCGTGATTCGCTGGGGGGTATAGCTCAGCTGGGAGAGCGCTTGCATGGCATGCAAGAGGTCATCGGTTCGATCCCG
>NZ_MWOM01000003.1:109623-126373 GCF_012931925.1 Acidovorax sp. SRB_24 | reverse complement strand
GATTCGGTACAACAACCTGGCGGCGGCGTGGGCCGCCCTGCTGGCGTGCGCCGCACTGGCGCAGCCGGTGACGGTGGCCGACGTGGCCTACCCCAACCCCACCGAGGTGCAGGGCAGCAAGCTGGTCCTCAACGGCGCGGGCGTGCGCTACAAGGCCGTGTTCAAGGTCTACACCGCCGGCCTGTACCTCGAAAAGAAGGCTTCCACGCCGCAGGAGGTGGCCACCCTGGCGGGCGCCAAGCGCCTGTCCGTCACCATGCTGCGCGACATCGACTCGCGCGAACTGGGCAAGCTGTTTTCGCGCGGCATGGAGGACAACCTGGACAAGGCCTCGTTCTCCAAGCTGATTCCGGGCGTGCTGCGCATGAGCCAGATCTTCTCGGAGCACAAGAAGCTGCAGGCCGGCGACCAGTTCATGATCGACTGGGTTCCCGGCACCGGCACCGTTCTCACCGTCAAGGGCCAGCCCCAGGGCGAGCCTTTCAAGGAGCCCGAGTTCTTCCACGCGCTGATGGGCATCTGGCTGGGCCAGCAGCCGGCCGACTGGAAGCTCAAAGACGCCCTGCTGGGCAAGCCCGCCTGAGGTAGTGCGCCGCGCCGGTACCGCGGCGTGGAATCCTGAATGGATAGCTGCCGGCGCTGACCCCATCGGCGTTTCAGCCACTTTTCACTGGATATCTTCGGCCACAGACGCCGGTACGAGCTGCATCAGGGAATCGACCCAGCCGTCGGCATCGACCGCCGTGACCGGCTGTCCGTGGTTGTAGCCGTAGGTGGTCAGCACCACCGGGCAGCCGGCGGCACGCGCGGCCTGGGCATCGTTGCTGGAGTCGCCGACCATCAGCGTGCGCGCCGGCGCCGTGCCCAGAGCCGCGCAGGTCTTGAGCAGGGGCAGCGGATCGGGTTTTTTGCGCTCGAACGCATCGCCGCCGAACACATGTTCAAAGAACCCATCGAGGCCCTTGGCGCGCAGCAGCGGCAACGCAAAGGCCATGGGCTTGTTGGTCAGGCACGCCAGTCGCAGGCCCGCACCCTTGAGCGCCTGCAGGCCCTCGGCGACGCCGGGGTAGAGGCGCGCATATTGCCCATTGATGGCCAGGTAGTGGTGCTGGTAGCGCTCCCAGGCACGCGGATAAAGCGCTTCGACTTCGACCGCTGTGGGCGCTTGCCCGGCCTGCCCGAGCACGTGCTGGAGCACCGAGCGCAGCAGGTGTTCGGAGCCCTTTCCGACCATGGGCTCGATGCGCGCTGCGGCAAGGGCCGGCAGCGCCAGGTCGCGCAGCATGCGGTTGAGGGCCTCGGCAAAATCGCCCAGGGTGTCCACCATCGTGCCGTCAAGGTCGATGATGGCGGCGTCCAGGGGGGTGTGGTTCGATCCAAGAGAGTTCAGCATGGGCCAGCAGGGGATTCAAGACAATGCGCAGCATGTTACTGCGACGCCGCCTGGCGGCCAGGCGCGGGCCACGCAGTGCTACCGGTGCCGCGCCATCAGATCGAGCACATAGCGGCTCGGAATCGCGTACGAAATGCCCGAGGGCTGGCTCATGGCCGATTCGCGCGTGGTCTTGATCAGCACCATGTTGATCACGCCGAGCACCGCGCCGCTGCGCGGATCGAACAAGGGGCCGCCGCTGTTGCCGGGGTAGGCCGTGGCGTCGAGCTGGAACACCTGCAAGGGCCCAGCGCGCAGGCTGCGGATGGCGCGCTCGCTGAGCTGCTGGCCGGTCGGGCTGGGCAGGGCCATGGTGGTGATGGACGAGACGGTGGCGCGGTGGGTGACGCTCGAAAACCCCAGCAACCCGCCGATCGGAAAACCCATGAATGCCAGGTCGTCGCCTTCGCGCACCGGCTCCGATGCGCCCACCTTGAGTGCCGCCGCTGGGGGCCCATCGATCTGCAGCAGGGCCAGATCGTGCTCGGGGACGGTCTCCAGCACCCGCGCCTGGCGCATGGCCCACAGGCCCGCGCCCGCGCGCAGCTGCACGACCAGGGCCGGCCCGTCGGCGCCCACCGCACCGAGGGCCGCCGTCACGTGGGCATTGGTCACGACATGCAAGCCGTCGCCCACGACGAAGCCGGTGCCCACATAGCGGAACCGCGGCGTGTCGGTCGCCAGGTACGTGCCCACCAGCACCACGGCGGGCTTGACCCGTTCGACGGTGTCGGGCAACTGCGCCAGCGCGCTGCCGCTCCCTGCCCCGAGGAACAGAAAGACGGGTGCCCAACGCACCCACCAGCGTGTGTGGTTCATGGTTTCTCCTTGGGAAGCAGTTGGCGCACTGCCTTGCGCAGCAGGTGGGGCCGCAGCAGGTGCAAGGGCATGCGCAGGCGGTGGCCGTACAGGTACAGCAGGCCGCGCGACAGCGGCGTCCACCTGTCTTCGGTGGTGGCGTGGGCAGAGGCCGCCAGCGCGGCCTCGGCTCCGGCCGGCACGGGGGGTGTCCATGAGGGCCTGCGCACAGCGCAGCGCCTGGTGCAGCGGCCACTGCAGGTCCAGCGCCGCGGCCCGTTCGAGCAGTTGCGGCCAGAAACCGGGCAAGGCGGCGAACTCGCGCAGCAACGCATCAAAGTCGACCACGCTGCGGAATCCGTGCGCGAAGTCGCATTCATGGAACAGATGGGCCGCGCTGTGCAACACCATGTCGGGCGGGGCGAGCACGCGCACGCCCGGCTGACCGGGCAGCGGCTGCGCCGCCTGCAGCAGGCGCTGCGTGCTGAAACGGGCCTTGGCGGTGGCGGGCACCACGGCGTGGTGCACATCGAGCACCGTGCCGCGGCGCATGTGCGGCAGCGGCGGCAGCTCGTGCATCCAGGTGCGGTAGTCGTGCTGGTCGTGGGCGCCATGGTGGGTGTGCACCCAGCCGGCCATCATGAGAGCGGTCTCGACGTCGGCCAGGCGCTCACGCGGCACCAGAATGTCCACGTCCGACACCATGCGCCCGAGCGGCGCCTGCATGCCCGTCAGCGCATAGGCGCCGCCTTTGAGCAACACGACGGGCAGGCCGGAGGGCTGCAGCGCGCGCTCGATCTGCGCCACCTCGAACCGCAGCTCGCGTTGCTGGCGCGTCGCCAGGGCCAGGGCCGACGCCAGGGGCTGGCGCGGCGCGGGGATCGACCAGGCTCCGCCCACCGAGACCTCAAAGCTCTTTCTTGAGACGTTCCACTTCGGCCTGCTCTGGAAACTGCGCTCCTGCGGCGCCGAGTTCGTCGAGCAAGGCGCGGGCGGCGTCCTTTTTGCCCGCTTTAATTTCGATTTTTGCCAGATTGAGCTTGAACGTGAGCGTCTGGGGTTGCAACTGCACGACCTTCTTTTGCAGCTCAAGCGCTCGGTCATGCTGATTGGCTGCGGACAGCAGCATGGCCCAGGTGTCCATGAGCGCAGGCTGGTTGGGTGCCAGGGAGTTGGCGCGCTCGGCATCGGCCAATGCACCGTCACGCCCCAACTGGCCTTTAATCCAAGCCATGTTGTTCAGGGCGACGGCGTTGCCGGGCTCTAGCGCCAAGACACGCTCAAACTGGCGCAGACTTTCTGGCAACTCGTTGTCATTGAGAGCCCGGCTCCCCAGGTAGAAGGGGAAAGCCGCATCCTTGGGCTGGGTGCGCAGCCATTCAGCGGCCCACCGATCGGCTTCGGGCTTCTTTCCGCCCGACACCAGCACATCGTGCAGCCGTACCGCCAAATCCGGGCTGGCCACCTGTTTGAGCCCGGTGCGGAAGGCGTCGATGGCCTTGTCCCACGCCTTGTTCGCTGCGTGAATCTCGCCTTCGAGCACATAGCCTACTGACTCCTTTGGCCTTTGCTTTTGCACGGTGCGGCTGATGGCCAAGGCATCGCCGGGCTTCTGCGCCGCCATCGCCAAACGGACCAGCCCTTGCTGGGCTTCCAGCAAATTGGGTTCGATCTCCAGTGCCTTGCGCAGGTTTTGGCCGGCAGCAGCGCGATCTCCGGCGACCAGGTTGGCGCTGGCCATGCGCAGGTAAGGCCGCGGAGACTGCGGCTGCAGGGCTGCCATCCGATTGAAGCTGGTCTGCGCCTGGTTGTGCTCTCCGTTGGCCGACTGCGCACGCCCCAGGACATCGAACAATTGCAGGTTGTCAGGTACTGCGGCCACCGCTTGCTGCGCCACGGCCAGTGCGTCTTTCGGTTGCCCGTTGCGCAAATAATGCTCTGCCAGGACCAGGCGGGGGATGGGGCTGTTGGGTGCGGCATCGACCGCCTTGCGCAGAAGGTTTGCCAGCTCCGTCTTGTCCGCGCCGTTGGCTGCACGCAACTCCACCAGCGCCAGATGGGCCTGAATGTTGCCCGGCTGGCGCTTGATGGCTGCCTCCAGGCGCGCACGCGCATCGTCTGGTCGCTTGTCGGCGTTGTCGAGCACCGCCAGCACGCCCACCGCAGGAAAATAATTGGGGTCGATTTCGAGCGCACGCTCCATGGCCTTGCGTGCGCCGGCTGCATCGCGCTTGAGCAGCAAAGCGCGGCCGCGCAAGAATACAGGCAACACATCCGCAGGGCGCTTTTTCTCCAGTGCATCGATGGCTTTGAGCGCCTCGTCGACCTTGCGCTCCTGCAGCAGTGCGTTGATCAAAGCCATGTCTGCCACCACGCCATCGTCGGAAGCCGCGATGCTCTGCAACTCACCCAGCGCGGCACTGCTCTGCCCAGATGCCAACCGGCTGACCGCCAGCGATGTGCGCTTGGCCGGGTCTTTGGGGTCCAGACTGGATGCCCGGGCAAAGTAACGCTGTGCACGGTCGACATCCCCATGGAGCATGTATACCTGCCCCGCCAGCGCCAGCATGCTGGGGTCGCGGTCATTGCGCTCTACATCGGCAGGCAGTGCGGCCATGGCTTTGTCGAGCCGGCCCAGGCGCACGTATGCGGTCACCAGGCCGCGCCGAGCCAGGGGCAACCCGGCCTCCAATTGCAAGGCTTTGGCCAGCAACACCTCAGCCTGGACGTTGGATCCCAGGCGCAGTTCCGTCATGCCGGCCAGTTCGAGCGCGCGAAAATTGTCGGGCGTGAGACTCACCAGCTTTTGCGCGTATTCCTGCGCCGCTTTGAGGTCGTTTTTGGCATACGCCAACATGGCCTGCAAATACACGGTTTGCGGCTTGCCGGGCGCCGCCTTGGCCAACCCCTGCAAGACCTCGGCGGCAGCATCGGTCTTGCCCTGGAGCAGCAGCAGTTGCACGACGGCAGCCTGGCCCTCTTTGTACGAAGGGTTGACCTGGAGCGCTTCCCGGTACGCGACCAGCGCCGCATCCATGTCGTGTTTGCCGTACAACAACACGTCTCCGCGCAGTTTCAGCGCCTCATCGGCGGCAGAAGACTGGCGGGGGATCTTGTCCAGGCCTGCCAACGCACCATCGATATCGCCGTGCTGCGCACTGGCGCGTGCCAGCTCGATCAGCGCAGGCGGGTGGTCGACCTTCGCTTTGAGCGCTTCGTCGAGGCTGGCGCGGAATTTGTCTTCCTGGCCCTGCCTCTGCCAGGCGATGGCCACGATGGTCTTGAGACTGGCCTGGGCCTCGGCACTGGCAAGCTGCAGATCTGCATAGTCGGCCGTGATCTTGCGATATTGCCGACCGAGCAGCATGGCTTGGGCCAGTTGCGGAACAACTTCGTCAGGGGCTGCGCCCAGCTCCTGCGCTTTTCTCAACTCGGTTTCAGCGCCCGCCGTATCGCCATTGGACTGCAAAGCCTGTCCCAAAAGGAGGCGCGCTTTTGCGGAGTCCGGACGCACCTTCAATGCATTTTTGAGCTGGATGATGGCCGCTGGTGCATCGTTGCGGCTCAGGTAATCCTGCGCTGACGCCATGAGCGCATCCGGATTGTCGCTACCGCATGCAGACACCAGCAACGCCACTGTCAGAGCGGCCACAGGAGCGAGGGAACGGGAAACGGAAACCTTCATCGTCGTTCTCCAGAGAAAATCTTCAAGGCTTGAGCCCCAGGCGGTGCATCAGGTCGTACAGCGTCGGGCGGCTGACGCCGAGCAGGTCGGCCGCCTTGGCCACTGTGCCGTCCGCCCGCGCGAGCGCCGCAAGCACTGCCCGCTGCTCGGCGGCCTCGCGCGTCACACGCAGGTCCAGCGATCGGTCTCCCTCAGTACCGTCGGCGACCGCGAGCCCGACATCGTCTGCGGTGATCTGATTTCCATCGGCCATGATGGTGGCGCGCTTGATGCAGTTCTCGAGCTCGCGGATGTTGCCGGGCCAGGGATGTGCCTCGATCGCACGCAGCGCGTCAGCGGCGAGCGTCAGGGTGCGGCGGTGCTCCTCGCCGAAGCGGCGCACAAAGGAGTGAGCGAGCAACGCCGCGTCTCCTACGCGTGCGCGCAAGGGGGGAATCTCGACCACGATCTCCGCCAGACGGTAATAAAGGTCTTCGCGAAAACGCCCTTCTTTGACGCATTGCGTAAGGTTTTGGTGGGTTGCGCATACAACGCGCACATCCACCGCAATTTCTTGGCGCCCGCCTACGCGCTCGACGACACGTTCCTGCAAGAAGCGCAGCAGCTTGGCTTGCAAAGGCATCGGCATGTCCCCGATCTCATCGAGCATGAGGGTGCCGCCGTGCGCTGTCTCGATCTTGCCGGTCGTGGTTTTCGCCGCCCCTGTGAAAGCCCCTTTTTCGTAGCCAAAAAGCTCGCTCTCCAAAAGATTTTCAGGAATGGCGGCGCAATTGATGGCCACAAATTTTCCGGTCTTGCGCAGGGACTGCTGGTGCAGGCTGCGTGCCAGAACCTCCTTGCCTGTCCCGCTTTCGCCCAGCAGCATGACGGAAGCATTGGTGTTGGCAACCTTTTCGATGGTGCGACATATGCGAAGCATCTGCGGGTCGCGCGTGAGCAGGCCCGAGATTGCATCGGGCATCTGCATGGCCTGCAGCCTCCTGTTCTCGGCCTGCAGCGAGTGCAGTCTGAACGCACGCTCGACATTCAGGTTGAGCACTTCAGGCTCAAAGGGCTTGGTCAAAAAATCGTATGCGCCCATGGCAACAGCCTTGAGCGCATTGGACTGGTCGTTTTGTCCGGTCAGCACGATGACCTTGACGTCAGGGTCTGCAGCCAGGATCTGTGCGAGCAGTTTGAAGCCCTCTGATACCGAGTCTGCATCGGGTGGCAAGCCCAGGTCCATGGTTACCACGGCAGGCGCGTGCCGGCGCAGCTGCGCCATGGCGCTCTCGCGGTCGTGGGCCGTGACGGCTTCAAAGCGATCCAGGGACCATTTGATCTGCTTTTGCAGCGCCACGTCATCTTCCACGATCAACAGCGGCTGCAGCTTTTCCACATCCATGCCTGCTCCTAAGCTGGGGTATCGGAATCACCAAAGACTTCAATCGAGGGGAGCAGGAGGCTCACCACTGTCCCCTTGCCAACTTGGCTGTCCACGGCAACCTTGCCACCGAGCTCCTGCACATACTGAAAGCTCTCATAAGTGCCAATTCCCATGCCAGACTCCTTGGTGGTCTGGAACGGCTTGAACAACCGCGTTTGCACAAATTCTTCGGTCATGCCCTGGCCACTGTCACCCACTTCAACCCGCGCATGGCTGGCAAAGCGATCGACTTTTATCCAGACCCGGTCATCGACATCGGTGGCATCCAACGCGTTGTGCACCAGATGCCCAATGATGCGCTCCACGCGCTCAGCCTGTCCACGGGTAAACACGCGGGGCGCTAACTCCAGCGTGACTTGGCGCCCTCGGCCCAAAGCACTGGCCGCCAGCCGCTCAGCAATCTTTCCCAGGTTAACGCCCACGGATGAAGCACCGGATGTACCGCTTCCACGCAACTGAAGCATCAATTGGCGCATGCGCTCCAGCGAGTTTTCAACCGTCATCAGCATATCGGCTTGGAACTCTGGGTTATCTTGCAGGCGCTTGGCATTTTTGAGCATGAGAGACAGCTGGGCGATGATGTTTTTTAGATCGTGGACCACAAAGGCCGACATGCGGTTGAAAGCTTCAAACTTGCGCGCTTCCAGCAGTGCCTCGGTAGCCTGTATTTGCGCCAGCAAGCTCGCTGCCTGTCGCCCGGCAGTCTTGAGCAAGTCATTGACTTCCCAATTGACGTCCACCGGCGTGCGTGGACTGGCCAGCACGACAAAACCCAGCAGGCTCGTGGATTGCCAGAGCGGCACGACCAGCCAGGCTTGTGGATATTCGGACAACCACTTTGGCAGGCGCAGGTCCCGGTATCGCCAGGGCGCGGCGCGAAACTCCTCCAGATTGACCACCCAACCGGTGGATTGCATGAAAGTTGCGAGCTCGGCATGCTGGTCTTCGGTGTGTTTGGTCGGAGCCATGTTCCACACGTTCACCTGCCGATATTGATCTTCTTCCGGACGCAACAACCACAAGGCACCTGCAGGGCTCTCGAGCATATCTGCAAGACCTTTGACCACATGGCGGCCCGCTTCTTGCGGACGGGCCTGGCTCGAAAGGGTTGCTGTGAATTTCAACCACTCTTCACGGTAATCAAAACGGTAGCGAAAGAAGTGTTTTCCCAGCAACACCCGCAACCGGGCACGCAAGGAACCAGACAGTGCCAGAGCGCTTGCCAGTACCAAGGCCACAAAGACGAGGCCGACTTGCAAGGCACCACCCCAGTCGCCGCCAAAAAAACGCACGTAATAACCTACACCTGCAATGAAAAGCAGATACAGCCCAACCAATGCCAACGTTGCCGAGTGAAAAACGACTTTGCGCGAGACACGTATTTTGGAAATCCAGTTGCGGTGCCGCGTGGTGGCCAGCAGTAGCAGGGGCACCATTAGGGCGTGCACGAAGGGCCGCACGCTCAAAGCGTCGAGATCTATACCGCGGAAAAGTACTCCTTGGGAAAACAGGTAGAGGTCGAACACAAAGGTTCCGGCCAAGCCGAGGCATACAGGCTTTGCGCTCCAGACCGAGTCTTCGGGAAGATTGCGAAACAACTGCTCGACCATTACAAGAGCGCCGAGTGCCAGCAACACCATTAAAAATGTGTTTCCCAAGGGCCCAACCAGCGCATGCACGGTCTCAATCAGCAGGGGAACGCCGAGCAGAGCTGCCAGCATCCAGCCTGGCCACCAGCGGCCAGCAGCGCTGTGCACCCAACTTGCACCCGGCGCGAAAAACAGGGCCAAGAATATGCCCCAGCACAGGTAGCGCAGCATATCGGCCACTTGCGCAGCCAACCACCATCCGGGGTTGACAGCCAGAGCCAGCAAACTGAATCCGCTCCAAAGCACCGTGACCAGTGCGGCCGCCAGCATGGTTGCAGCTATGCGATTGACAGGCTTGCGCATGGCACCCTGGCGAATCAAGCGCAGCACCAAAATAGCATACGCAATACCCGAAAGCCCCAAGCTCCAGTAAATCAACGAGGGCTCGCTCTGATTCATGATCTTGGTGCAAAAATCCGCTTTACTGTGCGCCTTTTCCCGTCAGTACCACGCCCACCGTTTCGAACAGAATGACCACATCAAGAAACCACGAATGGTTTTTAACGTAATAAAGATCATATTGCAGTTTTTGCGTGGTATCTTCGACCGAGGCTCCATAGTGATAGCGCACTTGGGCCCAACCAGTGAGTCCAGGTTTGATACTGTGGCGAATGGCGTAATAGGGAATCTCACGCGTGAGCTGGTCCACGAAATACGGCCGCTCCGGCCTGGGCCCTACAAGGCTCATGTCGCCCTTGAGTACGCAAAACAGCTGGGGAAGTTCATCAATACGCATCTTGCGCATCAGTTTGCCAACACGGGTAACGCGCGCATCTGCGACGCTCGCCCATCTGGGCATACCGTCTTTTTCTGCGTCTTGGCGCATGCTACGAAACTTGATCACATTGAAGATGCGGCCATGGAGGCCAATGCGTTCTTGGCGGTAAAATATAGGTCCTCCGCCTTCGATAAAAATCAGGAAGGCTGCCACAACCATCACAGGGGCGGCCAACAACAACAAAACAGCCGCGCCAATCACGTCAAACGCCCATTTGATGATGGATCGCACGAACCCTTGCCTGAAACCATCCCCAAAAATTAACCAACCGGCAGATACGGCTTCAAGATGGATTTGCCCCAAAAATCGCTCGAAGTGGGTGGCAATATCTATGACTTGTATACCGTTCAGCTTGCAATCTAGCAGCTCACTCAACGGCATGCTGCCACCGCGGCGCTCATTCAACGCCACCACAATCTCATCTACGCGATTTTTTTTCACTACCTCCGTAAGGCTAGATTCGCGAGAAAAAATACTTCTCACGGCCACATCAGATTCTTTCTCTTGGGAGCCTAAAAAGTATCCAACCAATTCGACACCAGGGTCATTCCTTTGGAGCGACTGGCCCACGATACGCGCCCGATTTCCAGTGCCGAAAATCAATACGCGCTGAACGCTGTAGGCTGTGGGAAGTATGTCTCCACCGAAGAATCGAACTACTAGCATGCCGCTGGCTATCAGCAACAAGGCACCCCAAGCGTGTGTATTATGGTAAGGGGGTTGCAATGGCAGAATCAACAATATTCCAGCCGTAATGGCCAAAAAACACAAAAAGGATAGCACTGCGCGCGCACGCACCTGACCGAGCGTTAGTTTGTTAGGGCGCTCGTAAAGTCCGAGTGCGAAATTGACGGTCAAAATTCCGGCTGCCATCAAGCCGCCCCGACCCAAACTTGCAGAAATGGCAACGGCATTAAACATACCCGCCTGCAACGCCAGTGAAATACTCAAGGCGCCAACAATCAACGCTGAGTACACCATGATTTGCCACATGGTGCGCCGATGAAAATAATGGCTGAATATCTTGATCATTTCGCTTCCTGCTATTATTTTCACTCGGGAGCAAAAAAACATCTCAAAAATCAAACGCCATCGGCTGTTTCACAGACGCATCCGTTTTTCCCGAGCATTGAAAGACCCACAGAATACCGCTTTTAGCGCGAAAACCCGGTGCACGCGGAACGTGTATCCACCAGACAACGTGTCAGTCATCGATGACCAGCGGAGACACCGCAAGCAACAACCAGAGCATAATGGATACACGTGGGATTTCAATAAAACTTACAACGCTTCCCAGCACGAACACTGCCGACATCGCCACCCCTATGACGGGTGCTAGCGGGCTGTAACGCCGCATGCCACGAACCGTCATTGCCAAAGCTCCCGAGGCAAGAACCATAAAAAACCCCAAGCCAACCAAGCCACGTTCTATCAGCAATTCGAGAAAAAGATTGTCCATATGCCATGGCAAAAAATTTCCATCGGCAATGATGTTCCAATAGCGTTCGCCTAATAAGAAAGACGGATTTTTAATTACCTGCTGGCCATAGGGATCCAGCAGCTCTATTGCATGCAACCCTACAGACTCGTCTGAACCAAGTACGGTGACAGAAAGTACCCCATAACGCACTCCGGAAAGCACACGGGGTGGTGCAAGGTCAGGCCCTTGTAAAGCAAGCTCTAGTCCAGTTATTCGCGCTTCCCGACTTAGGGGCACATGCACCAAACGCGTTTGGCATTTAAAGGCGTACAGCAGATGCCGCTCGCACAAGCGCAGCGCCATCCGTGCAGAGCCTGAGACCTCAACGCCAAGGCGGACCTTGTAAGCCCCTCCAGATACCAGAGGTACCCGCTGGACAAGCGCAACTTCACCTCGCATATCTGGCCCGGCCGGACCCGCAAGCCACGCCTGGGTGCTACCGTCAGCGCTGTGCTTCCATCGCACTTGCCCAGCCAGAGCACCGGCAAAAGTTTGGGTGCTGTAGTGCGCGGGCAGTCTTCCCACTCCCAAGCCCAGGAGCCACTGCGTTGGCGTACGCAGCAATGCAACGCCGCGCTGCCAGTGCGCCATACGCTGGGACAGGTCCGCACCGGAGCGCGCAAGACGATCCGACATGAAAGAGCCGCCCAGCAGCACCGTCAGCGTTTCGACTACCAAGATTGCAACCAAGCAGACAATGGCCCGCCAGTGCCACACTGAACGATCGGGAGAGACTATGCGGTATCTGTGCAACAGCACCGCCAGCGCAGCCAGCGCCAGCGACACAGATAGATAGACCCCACGAGAATAGGTCGTCAGGACAGCATAGATAGCCACAACCAACAACGCTGCCGCGGCGACCCAACGCCAACCCCGCCGCGCCACCCATGCGGCCCACCATGCGAACGGCAATGCCAGCGCCAGATAGGCGTCGATAGCGCCACCACCGACATGCATTTCCCAAAACCATGCGCTGGTGCGATAGGGCTCGTTGAAATCAAGGCCGTCGGCATAAACGCACCGCTCCCACAAGACGGCTGTGCAAACCACAACCAGTCCAGCGACCATGCCCCGCGCCAGCCGCAGCGCAGCACCTTGCCCCCAGCGGTAAAGCGCAGGCATCAGCAATAGACCCCATGCCAGGCTTTTGGCAACGCGCAGCGTGTTGCCTGGCAGGTCATAGTCCCCATAAAAACCTTGCGCCCAAAGATCGGACAGCAGTGCCGCCCAAGGTTCTGCACCGCGCGCATCGTCCAGGCCGCGCCATACACCCAACACCAGCAACGGGGGCAGGACCAGATATACCCAACACACGCCATACGGCAGTTGTCTGGATGCCGCCGCAGGCTGGCTCCAGACATCCCACCCCCAGCGCAGGTACGCAGCGCCCAGCGTGGCAAGCACCAGCAGGTCAGACTCGTCTGCCAACCACCAGCCCGTCCAGGGGGTGAAGCTGGCCACGGGCAACACAGCGGGCAGCAAAAACCATATGTCTCCGGGGCGCCGCGCAATCCAAAGTGCCATGCAACCCAGTGCCAATACGGCGCCTCCGGGCGCCACCGGGTGGTGCACAGCGGCTGCGAAGGCCGCTGCCGTGAACGACAAGCCTCCCAAGACGGGCAACCCCGTCCGTATTGCGGTGGCCGCGAGACCGTCTATACCAATACTTCGGGACAAGGTGGGTGCCCCAGAAATGCCTGCGGGCTCGCCGTCGCGCCGTAGGCCCCGGACTGGAAAACAACCACCAGATCACCCGGCTGCGCCACCGCCAAGTCCACGTGATCGGCCAGCACATCCAGGGGGGTGCACAAAGGCCCTACAACGCTCGCGATTTCGCGTTCTTTTGCCTGCAGTCGCGTGCCTATCACCACGGGATAGTTGCGCCGTACCACTTGGCCGAAATTGCCCGACGCGGCCAGATGCTGGTGCATCCCTCCGTCTGTGACCAGGAACACTTGGCCGCGCGAGACTTTGCGGTCGATCACACGGGCCACATAGATACCCGCCTCGCCCACCAGATACCGGCCGAGCTCCAGCACCAATTGCGCGGCGGGCAGCGTGCGCTGTAAAGCGCCCTGCACCTGTGCGAGCGCTTCGACCACAGGATCCAGGTCTAGCGCAGCTTCACCCGAGAAATAGGGGATGCCCCAGCCACCGCCCAGGTTGACATGGCGCACAGGCGCCGGTACCTCGTCAGCCAAACGCAGCACGAGATCGAGCGAGCGGTGCAGGCTCTCGGCCACCGCGCTGCCCCGCAGGCTTTGCGACCCTGCGTAAAGATGGAAGCCCTCGAATACCAAGCCCTCGTTGACCAGGCCGCGCAGTACGGCGGGTACCTGTTCAGCATCCATGCCGAAGGGCTTGGCCCCGCCACCCATGCGCATGCCTGCGCCGCGCAATTCGAAATCGGGATTGACGCGCAGCGCCACACGCGCCGGCCGCCCCAGGGCCTGCGCAGTGTCGGCCAGGACTTGCAGTTCACGCACCGACTCGACATGCAGCAGCACGCCCGAAGCCACGGCTTGCCGCAATTCACCATTGCGCTTGCCCGGCCCCGCAAAACCGATGGTCCGTGCATCCGCACCCGCGTCCAGCGCGAGCTTCAGTTCGCCAGACGAGGCCACATCCATGCCATCCACCAGGGAGCGCATAAACCCCACCAGTGCGGGCATCGGATTGGCTTTGATCGCGTAGTGCAGGCCCACCCCTTGCGGCAGCAATCGGCGCACGGCTGCTGCGCGCGCAGCAATCAGAGACCGGTCGTAAGCGTAGAACGGTGTCTGGCCGACCCGTTCGGCCAGCAGGGACAGTGGCAGGCCTCCCACCCGCAGCTCATCGAGGGACGTGTCGAATCGATCCATGCTCCAGCCTCCAGCGTTGGCGGTCCAGCTTGCCATTGGGGCTGCGTGGAAGCGGTTGGTCGACCCAGAGCAATGCCTTGGGCCACATGAACGCTGGCATGTGTTCGCGGCAATGCGCCAACACAGCCGCCGTGTCTTTGTCAGCATCACCGCTGGCCGTCGGAAAGGCCCACAGGGCCGCGCAGATGGCGCTGCCGAGTGCGTCATCCGGCACCGCATACACCAGTGCCTCGGCCACCAAGCCGCTGGTGTACAGCACCTCTTCCACTTCGGTCGGACTGACCCGGTAGCCCGAGGTCTTGATCATTTCGTCGCGCCGGCCCACAAAATACAAAAATCCGTCGGCATCGCGCCGGACGGTGTCGCCCGAATACACCGCGCGCTCGGGCGCCAAGCCGTCGCTTTCCGCAGGCAGAAGTGCTGGCGGCCAGGGCTTAAAGCGCTGCGCGGTTTCCTCGGGTCGGTTCCAGTAGCCCAAGGCCACCAATGGCCCCCTGTGCACCAGTTCACCAGGCTCATCCACGGCACACTCGCTGCCATCTTCGCGCAGCACGCGCACCTCGGCATTCGGTATCGCTCGACCGATGGAATCGGGCCGGCGGTCCACTTCATCGGGGGGCAGATAGGTGGAACGAAATGCCTCGGTCAATCCATACATCAGATAAGGCAAAGCCGCGGGCGCCAGCGCGCGCAGGCGCTGCAGCGTGGCATTGGGCATGCGTCCGCCGGTGTTGGCCCAATAGCGCAGGTGTTGCGCGGCACCGGCAGGCCAGTCCAGTGCGGCCAGTTGCATGTACAGCGGCGGCACGGCCGTCAGCCCAGTGACCTTTTCTCCCACCATGGCAAGCAGCACATCGCGTGGCAACAAATAATTGAGCAACACCACGCGCGCGCCCACCAAAAACGCCGTGGTGAGCTGGCTGAACCCTGCATCAAACGACAGCGGCAACGCAGCCAGCAAGGTGTCTTCGGCGCGGTTGTGCAGGTAGCCCGCCACACTCGTGGCTCCGGCCACCAGATTGCGGTGCGACAGCACTACGCCCTTGGGTCGGCCGGTGCTGCCCGACGTATAAAAAATCACGGCCACATCTGTTTCGAGCACGGCGGGCGGGTCGGCGAACAGGTGGGTTGGCGCATCAGACCATGCATGCACACCCAGGCCGGCTGGCAAGTCTTGTTCAGCGGTCGGCAAAGCCGTGTCGCAGACCACCACGTGTCGAAGAGCCACGCAAGCGGCGAGCACCGGGGCCAACGCCGCGAGCCGTGCTGCAGACGTCACCAGCACCTGGGCCTGGGCATCTTGCAGAATATGTGCCACCTGTGCCGCTTTGAGCAGAGGGTTCACAGGCACCAGCACACCGCCTGCAGCAGGCGCGGCAAAGCTGGCCACGACGGTTTCGACTCGCTTTTCCAGAAACACGGCGACGCGTGCTCCGCGCGCCAGACCCAGGGCCAGCAAATAGGCCGTGCAGCGCGCAATGTGCGACTGCGCCAGGGCGTATGAAACATGTTCGCCGCCCACCGTCAAGGCCGTCCGTTCAGGCCAGCAGACCGCAGCGCGGGCCGGCAGTTCGTGCAGCAGCACAGGGGGCATTCCCGTGCTGAATTCTGGCGCTTTAGGCATGAGAACCATGTTAAGTCATTGGCATGCCGGATGGCCGCCTGCTGTGTTTTGCACAACAGTCTCTAGAATCAGACCGCGCCTGCAAACTCTGCCCACTAGCCGGATCCAGTTTGCAGCCTTGTCTTTGACCGACACCGTGCCATGCATCTGAACGAACCCATCCTTCGCATCCTCGACGACGCACTCGGACTTCAGGGTCGGGCCATGGGGTTTGAGCGCGACACCGCCCTGCTCGGCGCTTTGCCTGAACTTGACTCCATGGCCGTGCTGGCCCTCATCACCGGCATCGAAAGCCACTTCGGCATCACCTTCTGCGACGAGGACCTCGACGCTTCGGCATTCGCCACCGTGGGCAGTCTGATGGGCCTCACGGAGCAGGCGCTGGCAAGACAAGGCCCATGAGCTCCTCTTGCCGTGTCGCTTTGCCGGAGGCTTTTTTTCTGCCAACCGGCTCCGGGCAACGCTTTTGCTTGTTCCACCCCCCGCAAGGAGAGGCACCGCGGGGCAGCATCCTTTACTTGCACCCATTTGCCGAAGAGCTCAACTGCACGCGGCGCATGGTTGCACAGCAGGCGCGCTCGCTCGCGCAAGCCGGCTATGGTGTGTTGCAGATCGACCTGCTGGGCTGCGGCGACAGCGAAGGGGAGTTTGCCGACGCCACCTGGGAAGCCTGGCTGCAGGACGCACGCCATGCGCACTGCTGGCTGCGGGAACATGCCAGCGGCCCGCTGTGGTTCTGGGGCCTGCGCACAGGCGCCCTGCTTGCGACGGCGCTGGCGAATGCCCTGGCCGAGCGGTGCAGTCTCTTGCTCTGGCAGCCCCCCCCCAGCGGGCAGCAAATGCTGCAGCAGTTTCTGCGCCTGCACACGGCAAGCCAGTGGTTGGGCGCTGGCAATGCGAGCGGGCAGACGCCAGCGAATATGCTGGACAACGGCCAGCCGGTGGACATTGCCGGCTACACCCTCACCCCCGCTTTGGCGCGGGGCTTGGCCGCGGCGCGGCTCCAGCCTCCCTCGC
>NZ_MWOM01000003.1:103403-109499 GCF_012931925.1 Acidovorax sp. SRB_24 | reverse complement strand
GAGCGTCCCCTGGTCATTCACGGGCCGCATGCGCGCGACATGCTGGGCATCGTCAGCCTGCCTGCGCCCGACACGCCGCAGCAGACCACGGGCGTGGTGATCGTGGTGGGTGGCGCGCAATACCGCGTCGGCAGCCACAGGCAGTTCGTGCAGCTCGCCCGCGGTCTCGCCGCCGCAGGCTATCCCGTGTTGCGCTTTGACTTCCCCGGCATGGGCGACAGCCCGGGAAGTCGCGTGCCGTTTGAAGACTCCGCCCCCCACATCGCCGCCGCCATCGATGCCTTGCATGGCCGCCACGGCAAGGTGGACAAGGTCGTGCTCTGGGGCTTGTGCGACGGTGCATCGGCCAGCCTGCTCTACATGCAGGCCACCCGCGATTCCCGCGTAGCAGGCTTGGCTCTGCTCAACCCCTGGGTACGGTCCGACGCCGGACTGGCGCGTGCACGGGTGAAGCACTACTACCGCCAGCGCCTCCTGGAGCCCGCCTTTTGGCGCAAGCTGGCAGCCGGTGGCGTGGGCTGGCAGGCACTGCGTGGCTTGGGGAGCAACCTGCGCACCATGCGGCAAAAAACGCCAGAAATACTCACATTTCAGGATCTAATGGCGCAAGGATGGCGTGCCTTTGGAGGCAAAATTATACTGATACTGAGTGGGCGGGATCTGACAGCACAGGAGTTTGTGGAACATGCAAAAATGCACCCCGCTTGGCGCGGATTGCTCGCCCGCCCTGGTGTCATCGAATACCAGATCCACGGAGCGGATCACACTTTTTCCGGCACGTTAGCGAAGCGGGAAGTGGAAACAGTGATGCTTGCCTGGCTGAAAAGTTTGCACTGCTGACCGTCCGCAGCCGCAGGTCGCGCTTGCAAAACAAAGAGGCCGCGTCGAAGTGTGCGCCCTTATTTTTCCAACACTGCCGACGAGCAGCGCCTCACTCCATTCGACAGTCACAGGCGATCTGCGGCGACATAGTCGAACTTTCTCTCGAAGTCCAGCAGCGGCCGCCACGGAAAGTCTTCAGGTTCAACCAGAACCACCTCAAGGGTCGCAAATCCACACCGGGAGCAGAGTTCCAGTAACTGGGTCTGCAGCGCTGGAGTCACAGCGGTGGCGGCGTTGGCCTGCAGGGTGAGCTGGATGCCGCCGCTGCTCGTGGAGGCAAGACGAAAAGCGCCGGTCAATTGGTCGGCAATGGCGTGGTCAAGGTACAGCAGCTCTTTGACGCTTTCGACCGAAGGCAATCCGGAGAGCCGGTCTTTGATGCGCCCCTGAATGGCCACCAGCGGTAGCCAAGGCGGCTGAGTTTCCGCCATGACAGCCGCCTTGGCCGTTTCTTGCGGGTGTATGAGCCTGCCCAGATCGCCGGTGGCATAGCGCGGCAGCGGAATGACGGCATGGCGGTCGAGCAAGGTAATGCAGAGCTCACCGAAGCCATTCGCATCAGGGTTCAAAATTTCAAGGTAAATGCGCAGCGGGTTGTAGCAAAAAATGGAGGGGATGGCGTCCACTGCCGCTGAGCCGCAGAGCACACGCACCAACTCCGGCTGGGCGCGCATGGCGCGGCGCATGCGAATCGTCTCGCGCGTTTCAAACAGCAGGTTCAGACCCAGTTCTCCCACCCCGAAAGAGCTGCCCACCAAACGGTGCGGGTCTTGATCGATGTCGATACCCATGCGCGCAGCAATATAGTCGCGCTGGGCTTCTACCAGCACTTCTTCGCCCACGATCACACTGGTGTTGAGCGCGCGCCAGTCCACGCCCGACCTGTCAGCTTCATCCAGCAACCGGCGAATGAACAAGGGATCTGTACACAACAAGGTCTGCTGAAAACCAGGTCCCACGTCGCGCAAGATGGAGCACGCCATGTCTTCGCGCACACTGACGTTGGCGACCGCCACCGCCCGGGAGCGGAACACCACTCCCATGGGCAAACAATTGACCAGCAGTGTGGACGTATCGTCCACGCCGAAGACATCCTGGAGGCCCAGATCGATGGAGAACCAAGCCTCTTCGTGCTGTTCCCGCGCCGTCAGCCGGAAACCATAACTGCGGCCACCTCGGCCAGAACTGGTAAGCACGTCGGCCAACATGGTGGCCGGCAATGGCCGCGAGAGCTGGGCCAGCTGGAAACGTTCGAACGTGTTGGCTTTGGTCAAGACGGGCAAACTGACCCACCCGGTCTGGGAACCCAGTTTGCCGAGATCGACACCCTGCTCTTGCAGCAAGGTTCTGTATGCCGCGCTGTGTTTGGCGGCGTCGATGCTGGTGCGGATCGCGCGGGCTTTTGAGGCCTCCAGCATGCGACTGCTGCCCATGCGCCGGCCCTGGGCCAACAGGAGTTTGCGCAAACCACGGACTGCGCCCTCAGGCAGAAGCGAGAGCAGGCCCATTTGCACTCAGCACAAGACACAGGAGCTACGCATCCACGCCAGCAGTGCCGGATTTCGCTGACTCAATTGGTACTCAAAGACACGCAGGTCCGCCACGTACGGAGCCACGGGACCATAGTAATCAGTGGCTGGTCCTATCTGCTGGAAACCAAAGTTCATTCGCGCCAGTATCCGCGCCAAAGAGCGCTCCATCGCGGCATACCAATAGCGAATTCCGTTGCGTAAACTGTATGCATACATTTGGCGATACAGGCTCAGCAGAATTTCGGGCGATGGATTGCGCAGTTCGTGGACACGCGCGGATTCAGCCTCATCCGTTGATACGCCGCTGGGGGGCTTCTCACCGTGGCGACGACGGTAATCTTTGCGTACCATAAGACGGCTGATCTCGGCCGATTGTGCCGCTGGTGGCAGTATCACTCCCTCCAGCAGCGCCACGCAGTGGTTCTGAAACGGAAACGTTTGGATCGCGTCGGGATGCACCAATCGCACATAGCCCGCCAAATCTTGCTGCAGACTCAACGCAGCGAAGTGGGCCGAATTGACGTCATGCTCATCGCTCTCCCTCCCATCGGGACATTCTTCTGGACGAAGAAAGCGGCATTCTTCGCAATAAACTTGGTAGCGCAACTCCTCTGCTGCACGCAATAAGGTTTTGTCCCGTTGGGGCACAACCTCACATCCCAAAAAATGGGTGGAGAACTCTTTTTGAGGATGGAAAACGGCATTCATGCGGACAATCCTGCGTTGTATTGAGCTTTGCTTGGAAGCATGGAGTCAACGTTGAAGGGCTCAGACATACCAATAGGGAGCAAGATCGTTCATTTCGATCCTGTTTGGCTGATGATTCACCAAGATAGCGATCGATACGTAACACTTGGTGCACACGGTCGTCTCCAAGCGATCCTCTGCACAGCGAAGGAGAACTGCGAAGCCGTATGCGCTCCGTTGGTTACCGAACTCCTATTGAATGTTGCGAAACAGCGTCGCGGCTACCGCACCGCGCCGGAAACCAGACTGCGCAAACGTCCCAAACGATGCCGGCCCCACGCAAGGAAGCCACGCCAATGGCGCCGGTCGAAGGCCATGAGCCCTATGCGTTCACGGCGCTGGGCCATCCAGTCGCGCTTATAGGCGTCGTCACCGCTGAGGTAGTCGACTTCCAGCACCCTGTCGACGTCCATGGCATGCTGCATCAGTGCTGCGGTGAGGACCGAGCCAGGGGAAAAGCGATCTTGCCCTTGCACATAAGCCAATTTGTAGATGTTGGCCTTGTGGGCATGCACCAGCCAGACTTGCGCGGCCAAGGGCTGATCACCCGCCCACAATACGCCCAGGCGCAACCAGCCTTGGCGCGCTGCTGTGTGCACCAGTCCAGGCATGAAAGCAGGACAGGGTTCGGGCTGCTTCCAGCTTTGGGAATAGACTGCCTCGTAGGCGGACAAAGCGCAGTCCAAATGGCTCGACTCGCCGGTATGGATATCGACGCGCCATTCTCCAGCGCGAGTCAGGCGACGCCGGCCACGTGACACGCTGTGCCGCAGGGCAGACGGACGCTGTGCCCAATAAGCCCCGAAACCACCGTGCGGGACGGTTTGGTACCAATTGCCAAAACAAAAATAACGATTTGTCCAGTAGCCCGCTGCTTGCAATCCGCTCTGCAGCGCTGCAAGCCACGGGCTATCGTCATCCAACGGTTGTAAACGCAACACCTCACCACCGGGTATGTGCCGCAGTGCCTTGGCCGCCGCACGCCACTGCCCAGCCGAGAGGCCGTGGATGGCCTCCAGGGGACCTGTTGGGCCATAAAGACAGCTGTAGTAATTGCTTAGAGCAGACAGAGGCTTACCAGGCATTTGCTGCATGAGGTGCAAGTAGGCCGTCCCGCCATGTGATGACACGGGCAATGGCCATTTCCAATGCTGCTGGGGCGCGCGTTCGAAGCCGTGGGCGAGCAGGTTGGCAAACCACGCCTCTGTCTCGAACACATCTTCGGGCATGCTGCCTACCCTGCTTTGAACGATCAGCGGCCTATGGCCAGATAGTCAAACCCCTGTTCGCGCAGCAATGCAGGATCGTACAGGTTGCGGCCGTCCACGATGAGGGGTTGCTTGAGCCGGGCCTTGATCAGGTCAAAGTCCGGGCTGCGAAACTCTTTCCATTCAGTCACGATGACCAATGCATCCGCGCCTTCCAAGGCGTCGTTCGGAGCGTGCGCATAGTGGATGCGCGGATCGTCTCCGAGCAGGCGCCGTGCCTCGTACATGGCTGCAGGGTCATAGGCAGCAATGGTGGCGCCAGCGGCTAGGAGGTCGGCGATCAACTCCAAGCTCGGCGCCTCGCGCATATCGTCGGTGTTGGGTTTGAATGCCAGCCCCCACACGGCGAAATGCCTGCCCGTCAGGTCGTCTCCCATCCTTTGTCTGATCTTGCAGCCGAGTACATGCTTTTGCGCATTGTTGGCTGTCTCAACGGCATTGAGCACCTGCAGATTCATGCCGGCTTCGGTAGCGGCCGTTTTGATCAAGGCTTTCACATCCTTGGGGAAGCAGGATCCACCATAGCCGCACCCTGGGTAGAGAAAGTGGTAGCCAATGCGCGGATCAGATCCCATGCCCTGGCGCACCATCTCAATGTCGGCGCCCAGGCGCTCTGCCAGATTCGCCAACTCGTTCATGAAACTGATGCGTGTGGCCAACATGGCATTGGCCGCGTATTTGGTCAGTTCAGCGCTGCGCACGTCGGTTACGATCAAGCGCTCACGGTTGCGCTGGAAGGGGGCATAAATCGCGCGCATCAGCAAAATGGCCTGCTCATCGGAGGCGCCTACGATGATCCGATCCGGACGCATGAAGTCTTCTACCGCCGCCCCCTCCTTGAGGAACTCCGGGTTCGATACCACGGCATAGGGAGTCTGCACGCCACGCTGGAACAGTTCCTCGGCGATGGCGGCATGCACTTGGTCGGCCGTGCCCACGGGAACCGTGCTTTTGTCCACCACCACCTTGTAGTCGGTCATGAAGCCGCCAATGCTGCGCGCGGCGGCCAAGACATACCGCATGTCTGCGGAGCCGTCTTCACCGGGCGGCGTTCCTACGGCAATGAATTGAACGGTGCCGTGGTGCACGGCCTGTTCTACGTCGGTGGTAAAGCGCAGGCGCCCTGCAGCTACATTGCGCTGCACCATTTCTTGCAGGCCAGGTTCAAAGATAGGGATACGACCTGATTCCAGGATTCGGATTTTTTCAAAATCCACATCCAAGCACAACACGTCGTTGCCCACTTCGGCCAAGCACGCTCCGCTGACCAAGCCTACATAGCCTGTTCCAACCACGGTAATTTTCATGGTGCCTCACTGCAACAGTCGTATATGGCGAAAAATGCATCATATCAATGAGGCATGAATTATTTTCATACAACTTACTAGTCATTTGCAATTATTGCAAAAAATGACTTTTTTCGGTTACAAATCCACAATGCAGTGCCCTGCTTGGAAAGCCTTCCAAGTATCAGATTGGACCAAGGAAATGCGTTCCGTTTAAGAAAGTTGCCACCAACGGCAATGCCAAAGTCCCATCGTGCTGACCTTGACAAAAGCGCAGTGAGGATGGCTTTGTCGCCGGCTTCTAGTGTGTTGATGCCAATAGCTCTATAAGTTAGCCACGGCACTTCTTAGCCTGACAAGTGAACAACGCATAAAACTGCC